>DJYL01000101.1 GCA_002448495.1 Pseudoselenomonas ruminantium
AGCTGAATCACGACAGTCAAAAACACGGCTGCCAGCAGATAAGGAACATAAATCAAAGGATCCTGCAAATTGTTATTGGTTACCTTCTGCATCGTTCCCTGCATTTTTAAATACAAAACAGCCATACCGCAAAGGAAAATGCCTAAAGGCATGGTTAAGAGTCCCCAATTTTTCATGTAAGACTCACCACCACGACGGTAATATTATCCGTTCCCCCGGCTGCCAGAGCCATATTTAAGAGCGCCTGCGCCGGATTTTCCACGGATTCCCGCAAAATACGCGCAATTTCTTCATCCTCTGCATGTTTCATGAGTCCATCCGTAGCCAACAGGAAGATATCGCCATCATGAACAGCCAGCTGTCCACTGTCCACCAGCAGATTATCCATAACCCCCACAGCCCTGGTCAGCATATTGCGCTGAGGATGTTTTTTGGCTTCTTCGGGAGTAATGGTTCCTTCCCGCACCAAATCTTCCACATAGGAATGGTCACGGGTTATCTGTTCCAGCCCGGCTGCCCCCTGACGCAGCACATAGAGGCGGCTGTCGCCTACATGTGCCCAGCAGGCACGAGCAGTTTGCTCATCAATATGAAGCAAAGTTGCCGTAGTTCCCATCCCTTCACAACCGGGATGCTCACCTGCATAACGGCGGATAGCATAATTAGCTGACTGAATGGCCTGACAAAGTTCATCTTCCCCAATACCATCCCTGCCAGCCAGTACCTCCTGAACTTTATCCACCAGCATCCGGCTGGCTACTTCGCCGGCAGCTTCTCCCCCCATGCCATCTGCCACGGCATAAACGTGGTCAAAGACCGCCAGATTATCCTCATTGCCTTTACGCACTAAACCTACATCCGTAGCTTTATAAACTTGCTGCAATTCGTTCACCTCTCGAATTTCAGAACCGCCATGCCAATGCGAATTTCATCGCCCGGTTTTAAATAGGAACGCCCCTCCAAAACCTGACCATTTATATAGGTATGATTTACACTGCCCAAATCTTCAAGAATGTATTGAGCTCCATGAAGAAAAATCGTTGCATGCCGATGGGAAACAAAATTTTCAGGAATGATGATATCATTTTCCTCGCCCCGGCCAATAGTTATCTCCTCACGAAAAGCAAAACGCCGGCCCTTTAGTTCTTCTTCCCCTGCTTCCACCACAGTGAGTATTGCTTCATTCTGCTTCACCATGGGCTTATGCTGATGCTTCAGTTCCTGCTTCACTTCCTTAAACATTCTGCGGGACAGGCTGGTCGTAAAATAAATCAGCCATAGAAGCATACCGTATTCCAACGCTACTCTGGCCACCTTGATGGCCATTGCCGCCCCTTGCATCAAATCACCTCGTATAGTAAAAGCGTTGTCCCGATTTGAATTTCATCACCGGAACACAGACAAATGGATTCCACCGGCTCACCATTCACCAAGGTACCATTGGTGCTTTGCGCATCGTAGAGCACATGGCGATGATTTTCATAGGCAATCCAGGCATGCAGGCGGGAGGCTTTAGTATCCGTCAGGATAAACTCATTTTTCTCTCGCCGCCCAATGTAAATCTGCCCTTCGCCAAATTCCAGATAGGCATCCTTGTCCGGTCCCGCTACGACTTTCAGCGAAACCAGTTTTAATTCCTTGGGCAGATTTAGCGGCTGCCGGCTGCCCAGCTTCGGCTTGGCCAGCACCAGCGTATCTGGCTCATCACAGCCTTTTGCCGGAGCTTCCTCCTCCGTAAACCGGGATTTCAAATCAAAAAGCCCCCGCTGCTTTTCTGCATCCGCTTGACAGAGAACAGTCAACTTTCCCTGCAGTGTGTAATTCTGCAGAATCACCTGCTTTTCCGCCACGGTATAGAGTTCTTCCATAATCCGTTGGGCACAAAGCCGCTGGTAATCTTCTTTGCTCAAATAAAAAACATATTGGTTTGGCACCTGACGCATGGCTTTTCCTTTTCCCTGCCGGGCAATCTCTTTTTCCAACGCCTTGCTCAGTTCTACGGGTTCCAAGTCGCTGCTGAATTTTTTATTGAAAAAGCCTTCGATATGATTTTCCAAAAAACTTTCCCATTTGCCAATGCCCATTGCGCTCACCTACCCTTGTTATACCATGATTGGCTTAATCCTGCAAATGCTTATTGCGCAGCTGGCCGCAGGCGGCCTGTATATCGGTGCCCATCTCCCGCCGTACCGTGACGTTTATATGATGGCTCGCCAGATACCCTTCAAACCAGTCAATCCGTGCCTTGGAGGGGCGCAAGAGATTCCTCTCCACCACAGGATTGATGGGAATGAGATTCACACTGGCAAGCTGTCCATGGATGAGCGCTGTAAGTTCTTTAGCCTGCTTTTCTCCGTCATTTAACTTGTCAATAAGAATGTATTCGTAGGTCACCCGCCGTTTGGTCTTGTCGGCATAGTTCCTGGCCGCCTCAATCACATCCTTTAAGGGATACTTGCGATTGATGGGCATGATTTCCGAGCGCAGTTCCTGATTCGGCGCATGCAGGGAAACCGACAGGGAAATCGGCAGACCTTCCTCTGCCAACTGATACATTCCCGGTACGATACCGGATGTGGACAGCGTGATATTGCGATAACCTAATCCTAAAGTGTAGGACTCATGGATAAGGCGCAAGAACTTCACAACTTCGTCGTAATTCATCAAGGGTTCTCCGCTGCCCATAATCACCATGGTATCCACCTTGCTGCCGGACTCCTCACGCAGCATATCATTAATCACAACTGCCTGCGAGAGAATCTCACCACAGGTCAGATTCCGTGCCATGCCGTGCAGGGTGGACGCGCAGAAAGCGCAGCCCATATTGCAGCCGGCCTGTGTGGATACGCAGATGCTGTTGCCATAAGGCTGACGCATCAGCACCGTTTCAATGGCAATGCCATCGGCAAATTCGAGCAGAAACTTCGTTGTCTTTTCATCCTGTGAATCAAGCCGCGCCTTAATCTTAGGACGACCAATGATGAAATTCTCCGCAAGCTGCTCCCGCAAAGCCTTCGACAGGTTGGTCATGGCAGAAAAATCCACCGTCCCGCGCTGATAGAGCCATTCGGCAATCTGTTTGGCGCGGAACTTCTGCACCTTAAAGGGCGCCAAGACTTCTTGCAGCTCTGCCAAGGTCAGTCCAAATATATTCGTCAATGTTTTATCCTTTCGCTTTGCGCAGACGCGCAATAAAGAAACCATCCGTGCCATCCCGCTGCGGATAAAGCTGTACCATCTTATCCGGACGCTTCATCGGCAGGAAATCCCCGGTCTGTTCCAACGTAAACTCCGGATGACGGGTCAAAAATGCCTCCACTACCTCATCATTTTCGGACGGGTCAATCGTGCAGGTACTGTAGACCAGTACGCCGCCGGCTTTAAGCGCCCTGGCGGCACTATCGAGGATTTCGCCCTGCAGCGGCGGCAAGGCCGCGATCTCCGCAGCGCTCTTATTCCAGCGGGCATCGGGCTTGCGCCGCAGTACGCCCAGACCGGAACAGGGTGCATCCACGAGCACACGGTCAGCCATATCTGCGTATTCCTCGCCCACTTCGCGGGCATCGAGCAGGGTCGGCTCAATGATATCAATACCTAATCGTTTGGCATTTTCCTCGATACGCGCCAGCTTATGCTCGTAGATATCGCCCGCCACAATGCGTCCTTTATTTTCCATCAAAGCCGCCATATGGGTGGTTTTGCCGCCCGGAGCACTGCAGCAGTCGATAATGAGTTCGCCGGGCTGCGGGTCAACGACATGCGCCACGAGCATGGAACTTTCGTCCTGCACCTGACACAGACCTTCCTGCAAAGGGGCAAGCTTATCCAAGGCGCCATGCGCCGTAACGAGTATCCCTTCGGGCGTCCACTGACTTTCCTGTACTTCTGCACCGGCTTCCTGTAGTGCCGACATAAGTTCTGCCCGTTTAATTCTCAGCGTATTGGTACGCACGGATAATACCGGCTGGCCGTTATCGAAGGCGCAGAGTTTTTCTGCTTCCTCAAAGCCAAACTGCTTGACCCAGCGCTTCACGAGCCAATAAGGATGCTGGCTCTTTAAGGCCAGCCCTTCGGTGGCTTTGCCCTTGCCCTCAGGAAAAGCCGCCTTCTCCGGCTCGCGTACAGCAGTGCGCAGAACGGCATTAACAAACTTCACGGTACCGGCATGGCTGTACTTCTTGGTCAGCTCCACCGCCGTATTGCAAGCTGCGGAAGCAGGAACCTTATCCAGATAAAAAATCTGATAAAGCCCCA
>DJYL01000239.1:0-2386 GCA_002448495.1 Pseudoselenomonas ruminantium
GATTACGGACGGTATCCTCAAGCATATGATCGTGAAAAACGACGAAGAGTAATTAGAAGTACGCCAATTTTTGGCGTCAGGGAGGATGTATCATGAATAAGGCAATACTGATAGGCCGTCTGACCCGTGATCCGGAAGTGCGTTACACGCAGTCCGGCACTGCAGTATGTACCTTTACGTTGGCTGTCGATAGACGTTTTGCCCGTAGAGATGCTAACGATGGTCAGCCCACGGCGGATTTTATTCCCATTGTTGTATGGAGCAAGCTGGCTGAAGTTTGCGGCAACAACTTGGTGAAGGGCCGTCGGATTTCTGTGGAAGGCCGCATTCAGGTAAGAAACTACGATGCACAAGATGGTACGAAGCGTTATGTGACGGAAATCGTAGCAAGTGAAGTAGAGTTCTTGGATTCCAAGGGTTCTGCTTCTCAAGCTGGCGGTTTTGGTGCTCCGGCACCGGCAGCACCGCAGTCTGCACCTGTTGATGGTTTCGGCCCGTCCATCCCTGACGAAGAAATCCCGTTTTAAGTTAGGAGGGAATTACTTTGATGAGACGTGACAGAAGCAGAAGACCTCGTAGAAAGGTCTGCTCGTTCTGCGTAGACAAGGTCGAACATATCGACTATAAAGATGTGGCAAAACTCCGTCGCTTCATTACGGAGCGCGGCAAGATCCTGCCCCGTCGTATCTCCGGCAACTGCGCTAAACATCAGCGCCAGGTGACTGTTGCCATCAAACGTGCTCGCAATATCGCATTGCTGCCGTTCACTGCTGAATAAGCAAAATTGCAAGCCTTCCCTGTGGGGAGGGCTTGTTTTCGTTAGGAGAAGATGGATGCAGGAACGATTGGAATATTTTTTACAAATGCTTACCGACCCCAAGCGGCTGAAACTGCGGCTGTTTATTGAGGGGAATATTATCGGCATCTTTACGGGGCTGACCATTGCCTTGTTTCGCTATCTGCTCGAACTATCCGAGGAAAATCTTCCGCACTTATATCAATACCTGCAGGCACATCCGGTCTATATTCCCGGCTGGTTTGCTGTGCTGGTGGTGATTGGACTTATCCTGCATCGTATGCTCAAGGCCGATGGCATGATTTCCGGTTCGGGTATCCCGCAAATCAAGGGAATTCTGATGGGCCGGATGGATATGCAGTGGGCGCGGGTGCTGCTGCTGAAATTTACCGGGGCGGTAATGGGCATTGGCGCAGGGCTTTCCCTAGGACGGGAAGGCCCCAGCGTCCAGCTTGGTGCCTGTCTGGGGCAGGGCGTAGGCCGTTTGACCCATAGGAGCTACGAGGAAAATCATTATCTGCTTACGGCGGGCGCAGGAGCAGGCTTGGCTGCGGCTTTTAATGCGCCGTTGGCGGGAGCGATTTTTTGTCTGGAGGAACTGACGAAGAATTTTTCGCCCTATGTGTTGATGGGATCTATTGCAGCCACGGTTACGGCAACGACGGTGACACAGTTTTTCTTTGGCATGGAGCCGGTGTTTCATATGGGCGAGATTCCCGTGGTGATGGCGGGCAATGTCTATCTTGTACTGATTCTGCTGGGCGCTTTCGTAGGGCTGCTGGGGTTGGGGTTTAACAAAATGCTCGTGATTTCGTTGGATACCTATGCCAAATCGCCATTAAAACCGTGGCAAAAGCCATTGGTGCCGCTTTTTGCCGCAGGCGTTATCGGCTTTTTCCTGCCGGAAATCTTGGGCGGCGGCAGTCCGCTTGTGGATGCCTTGGTGGAACATCAATATGCGATTGGCTTTTTGCTGCTGCTCTTGGCGGGAAAATTTTTCTTTACCATGCTGTGCTTTGGCTCTGGTGTGCCCGGCGGCATATTTTTGCCCATGCTGGTATTGGGCGCTGTGGGTGGGGCGCTGTTTGCCCAGCTGGCTGTAGCAGCAAATCTTTTGGCACCGCAATGGACGGTGAACTGCATTGTCTTTGGCATGGCGGCCTATTTTTCGGCAGTGGTGAAATCGCCGGTTACGGGTGCAATCCTCATCATGGAGATGACCGGCTCTTTTCAGCATCTGCTGTCGCTGATGCTGGTGTCGATGACCGCCTTTTTGGTGGCGGAGTGGGCAGGCAGTGAGCCGGTTTACGATATGCTCCTAAACCGCAGTTTAAGTCTGATGGATAAAGCGCGAACCTATATTAAAGAAAGCCGGCAGAATTTGTTGTAAATTAGGCTTGATAATTTGTCGCAAATCTAGTAAACTAATTGTACAACAATAATAACAAACAATACCTTACCTATTCCCCAAGCGTATTGTAAGGAAAAAATTTATGGGAGTGAATTGCAGATGTTTTTGGAAGAACGTCAGGAAATTATTCTGAATATGCTTGCCCGTGACGGCAAGGTGCGTGTCCGCGACCTCAGTGA
>DJYL01000239.1:2458-6943 GCA_002448495.1 Pseudoselenomonas ruminantium
TGTATCCGCAAAGATTTGGGTGCTCTGGAGAAGAAGGGCAAGCTCAAACGTACTTATGGTGGTGCTGTCCGCATTCGCGAAAACAGCCATATGCTCGAAGTCAGCAAGCACCGCAACACCGATGTGGAAGCCAAACAGCGTATTGCGCAGGCTGCCGTAAAACTCATCCATGAGCGCGATATGGTGTTCCTCGACATTTCCACCAGCAATCTGGCGATTGCGGAACTCTTGGTCAAGATGGATCAGGATATCACGGTTGTCACCAATATGATTGATATTCTCGTGGTGCTGGCCCGCAATCCGAAAATCCGTGTGGTCTTTGCCGGCGGCAAAATCAACAAGAGCCGTGATGGCTTCTGGGGTGGCATGACGCTCGACTTCATCTCCCGCCTGAAGCCGGACATCGCCTTTGTCGGTGCCGTAGGCGTGGATGTCAAGGAAAACAGCGTTTCTACTTATGATATTGATGATGGCATCAATAAGGCTGCCATTATCCGTCACAGCAAAAAGGCCTATGTAGTCGCCGAAGCCCGCAAACTCAGCACGGATGGCAACTACAACTATACGACCCTCGATACCTTGTCGGGGCTGATTACCGATACCCTGCCGGCACAGGATATTCAGGAGGCCGCTGATTCTTACGGCGTGGAAATCATTCTGCCATGAGTATAAATTTCCCATCAAGACTTAGCTGGGAAAATTTTCATAGGGTAATTATCGAAGGACTGAAGGTATATGCTTTTTACCTGGCAGTCCTTTCCCTTTTCCGGCTCTTTTTTATTCTGTGGCTTAATGACTATTGGGGGCCAAATACCGCAGGGGCGGATATTTGGCTGGCTCTTTGGCGGGGCAGCCGCCTGAGTATGCAGACGGCGGGGGCGCTGACGCTCGTGAGCTTTGTGCCTGCTTTTGCTGCGCATTATCTCCTGCCCAAAAGTGAAAAATATCTGTGGCTGGGGATAAACGGCATATTGCTTATGGTGCTGTCTGTGCTCTATATGGCCAGCTTTCCCTATTATCGCATCTATCGCATGAATTTCAATCAGATGCTATTCACGGGAATGAATGAAGACTGGGGCGCTCTGTTCTGGACGATGGTTGACCAGTATGCCCTGCCTGCTCGCTTTGCGGGGGCGATGCTCTTGACCTTTGTACTTTGGCAGCTATTGCGCAAGTTACTGGCCTGGCAAATGCCGCTCTTGCCGATTGCCCATTGGCCCCTGTGGGGGAAAATGGCTGTGCGTGCCGCTTTCCTGTATCTCGTGTATATTGCGGTGCTGTTGGGCATTTTTGGCGGCAGTCTGGGCTGGCAGACGGCAGTGGACTGGGAAAATGCCGGCGTGACCAAAGATGAGTTCTTAAACGAAGCCATTTTGGACAATCCGCAGGCCATCTACCGTGCGTATAATCTCAACAGCCGTATGCTGGCCTGCAATGGGCTGGACTTCACTATGGAAGATATTCGGATGCTGGCCGCCAATCTAAGCGGCAAGCCCGCCGATACCGATAACCTCGATGTTTACCTGCAAAAAAATGTGCAGCAGGGGACGGATACGCCGCCGCGCCATGTCTTTGTAATTCTCTCCGAAAGTCTGGCGAACTGGCCGCTGTTGGATAAGTACAAGGATATTCCCATTGCTGAAGATTTGCGGGGGCTGGCAGCGGCAGAGGATACGGATTACTGTCCGGCCTTCCTGCCCAATGGTGCCAGCACTGTATCGGCCGTGACCGGTTCGGTGGCAGGCGTAGCCGATGCCAACCTATATCTCACTACCATGCCGGAATCCTTTGCGGCACCTTACCCCACAGCCAGCGCACCGCAGATGGCAAGGCTCGGCTATGAAACCAACTTTTTCTATGCCGGTCCTGCTACATGGGAACGCATTGGCGCTTTTACACAGGCACAGGGGTTCCAGCATTTCTACAGCCGCGGCGATTTCGGTGATGTGCCGGGCAGCGTCTGGGGCTGTGAGGATGAATGCCTTTATGCCAATATCATGGAACGGCTGACGGATGCGCCCAGCTTCAATATCATCCTTAACGCTTCCAACCACTCGCCTTATGATGTGGACGTGGAGGCCAAAGGCTTTGACAAGGAAAAGGTGCGGGCGGCACTGCCTGCGGCTTATCAGCAGGATGAAGAACTCCTGCGGGAGCTGGGGCACTACTGGTATGCTCAGCGGGAACTGGTTAAATTTGTCCGGGAAGTCAAGGCCCAATATCCCGACAGCTTGTTTATCCTTGTCGGCGACCACGGTGACCGCTATAATATCGAGAAGCAGCCGGATATGTATGTCCGCTATGGTATTCCCTTTATTGTAACCGGGCAGGGAATTCACAAGGGGACGCTGCTGGCCGACAGCGCGGGCAGTCAGATAGATATATTCCCCACGCTGATGGAGCTTACTGCGCCTAAGGGCACAAGTTATATGGCCCTGGGGCAGAGCCTGACGACTACCAGTACGAAGGGCGTTAACTATGGCTTCTGGATTACCCGCACAGCCATCGGCAAGGCGGATACCGTGCCTTTGGTGCCGGAGGCCATTGACGGCGGCGAGCCGCCTAAGATTGACGACCAGGCCATGCAGGACTATATCAATGCCGTAAGAGCCATCTCGTGGTGGCGGCCAAAATACGGGCCGATACTCGACCAGAAGATTTTGGATGAAAAGGGAAGATAAGGGGAACAGGATGAGTTATAATCTTGACAGGGAAATAATAATAGAGATTATTGCGATTGCAAAAGCACATAAAATAAAGAAATTGCTATTGTTTGGTTCCCGGGCGCGCGGCACTAATCATGCACATAGTGATATAGATTTAGCTGTGGCGGGGGGAGATGTTATGGGCTTTTCTTTATCTGTGGAAGAACAGACGAATACCCTGTTGTCTTTTGATGTAGTCGATATGGATGAGTCCATATCAGCATCCTTGCAAAGTGAAATTGACCGTGATGGCATAGACTTATATGGTTTGGGAGTAGCCGAAATGAAAAAATATGAATCCTTTGCCGATTGTTTGAGTGTGCTGGAACAGGCAGACAGGGAACTGGCGGCTAAAAACGAGATTTATCGTATGGGAATAATCGGCCAGTTCAATCTGACCTTTGAGCTGGCCTGGAAATCGCTAAAGGAAACGCTGGAATTATATGGTGTGGCTGAAGCGGCCACGGGTTCTCCCCGAGAGATTTTCAAGGCAGCATATAAACTGGGCTGGCTTAAAGATGAAAAAGTCTGGCTGGATATGTTGAAGAAACGCAATGTAGCCATTCATGTATATGATGAAGAACGTGCATTAACGGTGATGGAAATGGTCTTTTCGACTTATATAGCAGCTTTGCAGGATTTGCGCGAGGAATTGGGACAGCGGTTAGCCGTTGCAGAATGAGGTTTTATTGATGCAGATGCAGGTGGCCGAAGTTGCCATTGAAGTACAGAAAAAGAAAATCAAGAATATGCACCTCTATGTCAAACCACCCTGCGGCAGGGTGGTTATTTCTGCGCCTTTGCAAGTGCCGAATAAAGCCATTGAACTCTTTGCCCGCACCAACCTTCCGTGGGTACGCAGGCAGATTAAGAAATTTCAGCAGCAGCCCCGCGCAGCCAGACGGCAATATGTGTCCGGGGAGACACTCTATCTGTGGGGCGAACCTTATCGACTGGTGGTTATCGAGTCGCAAAAGCCTGCCTATAAAATCATGGGCGATAAAATGCTCTTGTATCTGCCGAAAAAGTCCGGCGTGGACTGGCGGGAAAAATTTATGCGGGAGGTCTATCGGGCAGAACTGATAAAAAAGGCAGGAATACTTATGCCCAAGTGGGAGCAGATAACTGGCCTCAAAGCCAATGAATGGCGGACAAAATACATGAAAACGCGCTGGGGCACCTGCAACATCATAGCGAAAAGAATCTGGCTGAATGTCCAGTTGGCGCAAAAGCCGCCGGTGTGTCTGGAATATGTCATCCTGCACGAGCTGACCCATTTAATCGAAAAACACCACAATGCCCGATTCTACGGTTATGTGGCCAAGTTCATGCCGGATTGGCAGGAAATCCGGGCACAGCTGAATAATTTGCGGCTGGATGCAATGAATTAAGATAAAGATTGTTGGTACAGCAACAGGAAAGGCTTGATAAATAAATGGCAGTAAAGAAAACCGAACTATCTGTGACAAAATCATAGCCGAATTGATACAAGCACATAGAGCGCAAAACACCTCGAAACCCTATGAAATAAGGGGCTTCGAGGTGTTTTTGCATTGTATAGGAGAGACTTGTATTCAGGTCATGGATAAGGCTGGTGACTTTGGCGGCTTTTTGCTCCGAGGGGGTTGCAGGACAGAAAGCGCCCCGTTTGTACGGTGCAGGTATTTGTCAAAGCACCGTTTGTAGGGTGTGTAAAATGGGCATGAAGGCAGGAATTAAGCCAGTTTCCGGCGAAATTTTGATTAGAGGTGATGGGGGTGAAAACATTGCGAGAAGATGT
>DJYL01000042.1:0-3093 GCA_002448495.1 Pseudoselenomonas ruminantium
TGGCTGCCAGCCGGGTTGTGGCTCGTTTGGGTACTTATGCCGTTACGCGTGAGGAACTTGAGGGGATGCTTGCGCAGTGATATAATGTTATATTGATGATAATAAATTGCAGTAGGAGTGATTTTGTGAAGATAAATGACCATATTCATGGATTTAAAGTAATAAATCGCAGCGAGAGCAAGGAGACCAGCTCCATTGCCTGGACTTTTGAGCATGAAAAGAGCGGTGCCCGCCTTTTCTTTTTGCAGAATGATGATGATAACAAGGTTTTTTCCATCAGCTTCCGCACGCCGCCTTTTGACGATACCGGTGTAGCGCATATCGTAGAACATTCCACGCTCTGCGGCAGCCGTAAGTATCCCTTGAAGGAGCCGTTTGTGGAGCTCGTGAAAGGTTCCTTAAATACGTTCCTCAATGCCATGACCTATCCCGATAAGACCATGTATCCTGTGGCCAGCCGCAACGACAAGGACTTCCAGAACCTTATGGATGTATATCTCGATGCGGTATTCTATCCGGCGATGCTGGAAAATCCGCAGATTCTGATGCAGGAAGGCTGGCATTATGAAATTGATACGCCGGAAGCACCTTTGACTTATAGTGGTGTAGTTTATAATGAAATGAAAGGCGCACTTTCGGCTCCGGACGATTTATTGGAAAGCCGTATTATGGCTGCACTCTATCCGGACACAACCTATGGCTATGAGTCCGGCGGTGACCCCGAGGCGATTCCGCAGCTCACTTATGAGATGTTCAAGAACTTCCATCAGCGTTACTATCATCCCAGTAACAGCTATATCTATCTCTATGGCGATATGGATATTGAAGAAAAGCTGGCTTACTTGGACAAGGAATATCTGTCGGCTTTTGACCGCATCGCCATTGATTCCCATATTGAAAAGCAGGCAGCTTTTACCGGCTTGCAGCGTCAGGCATTGACGTATCCGGCCAGCCCTGATGAGGATACGGTGGAAAAGACCTTCCTTTCCCTGAACTGGGTAACGGGCGAATCCTTGAATCCCGTGGATATGATGGGGCTGGAAATCTTGGAACATGCGCTCTTGCGGACGCCGGCAGCTCCCTTGCGCAAGGCTTTGATTGATGCACAACTGGGCAAGGATGTGGATTCTTCTTTTGAAGATGATATGTTGCAGCCGTTCTTCAGCATCATCATCAGCAATTCGGAAAAAGACCGTGTGGATAAATTCTATGCAATCGTGCAGGAGACCTTGCAGCAGTTAGCGGATAAGGGCATTGACCGCACCTTGCTGGAAGCGTCCATCAACCTGCTTGAATTCCGTCTGCGCGAATCGGACTTTGGCTCTGCGCCTAAGGGGCTTATCTATGGCATTCGCGTGATGAAGACCTGGCTCTATGACGGTAAACCGGAAACATGCCTGGCTTATGAACCGCTGATTCAGGCGATGAAAGACGGCCTTGATAATGGTTATTTTGAAGAACTGATTCGCCGTTACTTCCTGAACAATAAGCATGCCGCACTGATTACGATGGAACCCTCCAAGACCATGGGCGCTGAACGCGAAAAGGCGCAGGCTGAGGCCCTGGCTGCTTGCAAGGCTAAGCTGAGTGAAACGGAAATTCAGCAGCTCATTGCCGACAATAAGGCGCTGAAGGAACGTCAGCAGAGCGAAGATACGGAAGAAGCCTTAAAGACGATTCCGCTCTTAAAACTTAGCGATATCCGCCGCAAGGCCTATGACCTGCCGTTAGAGGAAAAGGACTTGGCGGGAACAAAGATTTTGTTCAGCGATGTGGAAACCAGCGGTATTACCTATCTGAGTCTGCTCTTTGATGCGCAGATGGTGCCGCAGGAGGATATTCCTTATGCCTTCCTCTTGAGTGAACTTATCGGCAATGTAGATACGGAAACGAGCACCTATGGAGAATTGGCCAACCGCAAGAACCTGCATACCGGCGGCATTTCCTATGATATCGTGACCTATACGAAGAAAAATGAGCCGGATTCCTCAATGCCGAAGTTCAAGGTCAAGGGCAAGGTCCTGCGGGAAAAAATGCCGCAGCTGTTGGAACTTCTGCAGGAAATTCTGATGACCAGCAAATTCAGCGATGAAAAGCGCATGCGGGAGCTGCTGGAACAGGAACAGGCTACGATTGAACTCAATTTGCAGCGCAGTGCCCATCAGGTGGTTAGTGCCCGTCTGGCCGGTTATCTGATGCCGTCCGGCCGCTATGCGGATGAAGGCGGCTTGCCGTTCTATCCCTTTATCAAAGGGCTGTTGGCAGATTTTCCGGCGAACCTGCCCGTTATTAGTGCCAAGCTCAGTGAACTGGCGAAGAAAATCTTTAACCGGCACAATCTGATTGTCAGCGTTACGGACAGCGCGAAGTTCTATGCTGATTTTGCCGGCGAGTTTGGCAAGTTCCAGGAAAAGCTGGGCAAGGAAATCTATCCTGCACAGAAATACCATTGGGATTTGCAGACCCGCAATGAAGGTCTGACTTCGTCCAGCCGTGTGCAGTATGTGGGCAAGGGTGCCAACTTCCTGAAGCTCGGTTATGGTTTTACGGGCACCATGCACGTGTTGGAAACCATTCTGCGCTATGACTATTTCTGGACGAAAATCCGCGTACAGGGCGGCGCTTATGGTGCCTTCACCAGCTTTAACCGCAACGGCATGATGTACTTTGGCTCCTATCGTGACCCGAACCTTACGGAAACTTTAGCGGTGTTCGATGGTACGGCTGACTATCTGGCGGGCTTTGCTGCATCGGAGCGTGAGATGGACAAGTACATCATCGGCACGATGAGCAATATCGATACGCCGCTGACGCCGCAGATGAAGGGCAGTGCGGCAGCTACCTGCTGGCTGCGGGGGATTACCGATGCTGACCGTCAGCAGGCAAGAGATGAAATTCTCGATACCCGTCAGGCAGATGTGCAGAAACTGGCTCCACTGGTCAAGTCCTGCATGGAGGAGAATGTGCTCTGCGTGTTTGGGGGACAGGAGAAGATTAATGAACACAAAGAGGTGTTTGGGGAGATTCATCCGGCACTTTAAGTTTACATCTATGTGTTAAGACGCCCGCCGGCTGATAATACTTTTCCTCTGC
>DJYL01000042.1:3182-4407 GCA_002448495.1 Pseudoselenomonas ruminantium
CGCGACGGAAAAGCATTATCAGCCGGCGGGCTGTTTTCGTGGTTTTATACGTTTGCGGATAAAAAAGATATGCTAAGGCGCGCGGGAGCAGATAATATAGAAATTACTTAGATTCTTATTGAAAAATAGATGCTTAGATGGTAGGATATAGAGGTGACTTGTCATGGTGATAAGTTAAAATTCTAGGAGAGAGAAGAGATTTAGGTATGCTCAAGAATATTTGTGCTGGTCTGATGAGCGCTGCTTTACTTACGGGCGGTCTGACGACTTATGCGGGGGCGGAGCCTGTTCATGTGCCGACTTTGGCAGATATGTCTGTACAGGTGAAGGAACCCACTGTGCAGGAACAGGCCTTGGCCAAGGAAACAGGCAAGGCTGTTGCATCAACTCCGGTTGTACCTGTGGAGGAAGCTCAGCCTGTAGCGGCAGCAGCTGCTGAGGTGAAGAAAGAGGAACCTGCAGCGCCGGAAACAGAGAAGAAATCGCTGGAAAAGAAGATTTCCATTAATCTGGCGGCGCGTTCCTTAGCCCTTTTTGAGGGGACGGAAAAGATTCGCTTGTATCCCATTGGCCCTGGAACGCCCTATACGCCGACTCCGGTTGGGTATTATAAGATTCGTTCCAAGGATGTGAATCCGTCCTGGACCAGTCCGACAACGGGGAAGACGATTCCTTCCGGTCCGGATTGTCCGTTGGGGTATCGCTGGATGCAGATTCAAGGCAATTATGGTATTCATGGAACCAATAATCCGGATTCCATTGGTCATTATGTTTCCAATGGCTGCATCCGCATGCAGGAAAAAGATGTTGAAGCTCTTTTTGATTTGGTAAAAATCGGTACGCCGGTAGAAATCACTTATAATCGCGTTGTTGTAGAGAAATTAGCCGATAACACTGTTGTTTACTATATTTATCCGGATGGTTATGGCTGGCAGAAGCTGTCGGTGGATGATGTCAGCAAATGGCTGGCAGGCTATGGCGTAGCCAACTTCGTCAGCAATGAAGACATTGAAAAGAAAATCAATGAATCGGATGGAGAACCCACTTATGTAGCCAAGGTTTATCCGCTTTATGTCAATGGCGAAAAGATGAAGAACAAGGCTGTAGAGCAGAACGGGGTAATGTATCTGCCGGCTATTGACCTTGCAGATGCTGTCCATGTGGATTTGGGCTGGAATGACAAGACGCAGAAACTCATCAGCACGTTAGGTGCCGCTGATGGTGT
>DJYL01000018.1 GCA_002448495.1 Pseudoselenomonas ruminantium
CTTTGTGAAAAGCTGTATTGCACTAACGTCCCTGATGGGACTCAGCACGGACCAGGTGTCCAAAGTGGTGGAAGCTGCCGAAAAGAAGCCGTTGCCGGTAGTAATCTGGATTCATGGCCATGAATGCACGGGCTGTGATGAATCCTTCATCCGTTCCGGTGCGCCGCTTGCATCGGATTTGGTATTGAGCCAGATTGCGCTGGAGTATGACCATCTGTTAAGCGCCGCCAGCGGCGAGCCCTTTGAGGCACACTTGGAGGAGACCATCAACAAGTACAAGGGGCAGTACATTCTGTGCGTAGAGGGGGCTGTCTGCACTAAGGACAACGGTATTTACTGCATGTCCGGCGGCAAGCCTTTTGTACACACGCTGCAGCACGCTGCCCAGAATGCAGCAGCAGTTATCGCTTATGGTACCTGCGCAGTATCTGGCGGTATTCAGGCGGCAAAGCCGAATCCGACGGGTTCTTCGGGAATCTCTGTTTTTGCTGGCCGTACGCCGGTTGTCAATGTACCGGGCTGTCCGCCGATTCCGGAGGTCATGACGGGCGTGGTTATGCATGTTGCCCTCTTTGGCACAGTACCGCCGCTTGATAACGAAGGCCGTCCCAAGCAGTTCTATGGCAATCGTATCCACGATACCTGCTATCGCCGTCCCTTCTTTGATGCCGGCATGTTTGCAGAACGCTTTGATGATGCCGGGGCAAAAGCCGGCTGGTGTCTCTATAAGCTGGGCTGCCGCGGGCCAGAAACGTACAATTCCTGCGGCAATCTGCGCTGGTTCCAGGGCATGAGCTATCCGATTCAGTCCGGTGCACCCTGCATTGGCTGTTCTAACGCCCATTTCTGGGACGAAGATCCGATGACCAAGCGTATGCCGGAATATGGCCCGCTCGGCAATGTGGATAAAATCGGTGCTGCCATGGCTGTAGCTACCGCTGCCGGTGTGGCTGCTCATGGCGCGATGAGCGTTGTGCAGAAGCAGAAACGTGAAGCGGCAGAGAAGGAATAAGGGAGCAGGTGAATAAATGAAACATGTAGTAGTAGATCCGGTAACTCGCATTGAAGGTCATCTTCGTGTTGAGGTACAGGTTGATGAAGCAACGGGGAAGGTTACAGACGCTCTTTCCTCCGGTACTGCCTGGCGTGGTCTGGAACTGGTGATGAAAGACCGTGACCCTCGTGATGCCTGGGCTTATATCCAGCGTATCTGCGGTGTTTGTACCACGGCACATGCACTGGCTTCTGTCCGTGCCGTTGAGGATGCTCTGGGTATCGCTATTCCGAAGAATGCCAATTATATCCGCAACATCATGGCGGCAACGCTGACGGTGCAGGATCATATCGTGCATTTCTATCATCTCCATGCTTTGGACTGGGTCAGCCCGGTAGAGGCATTGGCTGCTGATGCCATTGCTACGGCTAATCTGCAGAACACGGTGCTGAACGCTTATAAACTGCCGTTCCGCGCTCCGGACACTTCTGTAACGGAAGCTTATGAGCATGACTTCCCGGCAGCTACGCCGCAGTACTTTGAACAGATTAAGGGCAAGGTAAAGGCTATCGTGGACAGCGGCCAGCTTGGTATCTTCTCTGCCAACTGGTGGGATCATCCCGATTACAAACTGCTGCCGCCGGAAGTTCATCTGATGGCTGTGGCGCATTACCTCGAAATGCTCGACAAACAGCGTGAACTGGTTACGCCGCATGTTATCTTCGGCGGCAAGAATCCGCATCCGCATTATGTGGTTGGCGGCATGCCCTGCTCCATTTCGCTGGACGACGGCAATGCTCCGGTGAATACGGCGAGACTGGAAATCGTAGACCGGGCAATCAATATGGGCAGAACGCTGGTCAACAATTACTATCTGCCTGACCTGCTGGCAATCGGCAGTGCCTATGTGAAAGCCGGCCGTGTTGACGGCGGCGGCATGGCAAAGACCTGTGTGCTTGGCTATGGCGCATATCCTATCGAAAGCTATACGGGGACTAGCGACGGCGGTTTCTTCAAGAACCTGCTTGTCCGCTGCAACGGTGTAGTCGAAAACTTCGGTCAGGGCTTGGCGGCAGCGAAGTATTCGGAGGTAACGGCAGAAGATGTTACGACGGAAAATATTACGGAAAGCGTTGACCACGCTTGGTATGAGTATCCTGCCGGGAAGAAAGACCGTCATCCTTGGGAAGGCGTTACTGCGCCTAAGTTCACCGGTCCTAAGGAAGGTACGGCAACGGACTGGAAGGCGCTCAATGAAACAGGTAAATATTCCTGGCTGAAAACGCCGAAATGGAAAGGCAAACTCTGCGAAGTTGGCCCGCTGGCTCGTTACATCATCATCTACACCAAGGCGAAGAAGGGGCTGCTGCCGGATATGACCTGGGCAGAAAAGATGATGCTTGATCAGCTCGATGCGGTTTCCAAGGTTCTGGGGTTGGCTCCGGAAGTATGGCTGCCCACGATGGTAGGCCGTACGGCTGCCCGTGCGCTGGATGCCCAGCTGGCTGCCGAAATCAATAAATTCTTCTTTGACAAGCTCATTGCCAATATCAAGAGCGGCGATACCAAGGTGGCCAACTCCGATAAATGGGATATCAGCACCTGGCCGAAAGAATGCAAAGGTGTTGGCCTTTACGAAGCACCCCGTGGCGCATTGTCCCATTACATCACGATCAAGGATGGCAAGACGGACAACTATCAGTGCATTGTGCCGACGACCTGGAATGCCTGCCCGCGTGATGATGATGCCGGTAATGGTGCATATGAAATGGCCATGAAGGACACGCAGGTGAAAGTGCCCGACAAGCCGCTCGAAATCGTGAAGGTTATTCGCTCCTTTGACCCCTGCATGGCTTGTGCAACGCATATGTTCAATGCCAAGGGCGAGAAGATTAATGTTATCACTACGGACCCGTACTCCGGTACGCGTGTGGACAAATAATTTCGCAGAAAGGAAAAAGCTATGAAAGAAGTAGTTCGCAGGGAATATTACCTGTTTAGTCCTTGGCTGCGGATCTTTCATTGGATTATGGTGGTATCCATCTGTGTACTGTTTACGACAGGCCTGATGATTACCAGCCCGTGGATTATCTACTCGTCAGAGCCGACTTTCTCCGGCATGACGGTGGACAATATCCGCAACATCCATTTTCTTGCAGCCTATCTGTTCAGTGCCTCGTTTATCTTTAAGATTTACGGGTTCATCATCAATCGTGGTGACCGGTTGTTCCCTCATGTATGGAAGGGATACTTTTACCGCAATACCGTAGATGTGGCACTGCATTATATGTTCCTAAAACCGGAACATGCCTCTTATCTGCGCAATCCTCTCGCGCGTTGCTCCTATGCGTTCCTGTATGTTCTGGTGCTTATCGAGATTATCACAGGGTTTGGTATTTACTATATGACCGATCCTTCTGGTATCGGCGGCACGCTCTTTGGCTGGATTATTCCGGTGCTGGGCGGTGAAATGATGGCGCATCTTGTACATCATTATGTGGCATGGGCGATTATCCTGTTTGCCATCGGTCATGTTTACATGGTTATCCGTGCAGAGTTTATGGAAGGCGAGAGCGAAGTTTCTTCCATGTTCTCCGGCAGCAAGATTCTGGCGCATGAGCCGCGTGATGCAGGGCATCTCGATGGTACGCTGAAGTAAAATGACCACTGGGCAAGATTGTACTAGCGGTTCTGTCCTATTGATGAAATGAAGGAGGCTTTGCCCATGTGTAAAGAATGTGGCTGCGGCCATGAAGGCGGCGCCAATACCCGCCTGCAGTTTATTGTGCATGGTTATACTGAGGAAATTGCTCAGGAAGTGGAAAAGGAACTTTTGGGAATGCCCGGGGTTCTGTATGTTCACATCCATGCTCATGATGGTGAGACCACGGTGGATTATAATCCCGAAAAGACGAAGCTGGGTGAGATTTTACAGCACCTGAATGCCCGCGGTCTGGATGCGATTCTGTAATCGCTGATTAAGTTGGATTACGCCTTCCCTGCCCTTTTAGTGTTGGCGGGGAGGGCGTTTTCATTATGTATCGGCTGGGGGAACGCTCCCAAAGGATGCAGATGAGGTGAAAAATATGCATGAAATGGCTATTGCGGAAGGTATTTTGGATATTGCCCTTGATTATGCTAGGCAGAACGAAGCCAAGAAAATCAACGAAGTTGGCTTGCTGCTCGGTGAAATGTCCGGAGTAGAAGTGGATTCTCTGGAATTTTCCTTCAATATGCTGGTGCAGGGAACCATAGCGGAAGGGGCAAAGCTTAGCATCAAGAATGTCCCGCTGATAGGCAAATGCAGCAAATGCGGCAAGGAGTTTCATATTAAGCATTATGATTTCTGGTGTCCCGAATGCGAAAATGGTGTGCTTACAACCATTTCCGGACGGGAGATGCAGGTGGAATATTTGGAGGTAGACTGATGGAGATTAAGGTTATCAAGAATATTTTGGGCGAAAATGACCGCATCGCCGCCGAAAATCAGGCCATGTTTCAGGATAAGAAGGTATTTGTGCTGAATTTTATGGGCTCGCCGGGGGCGGGCAAGACTTCGGTACTCGAAAAGACCATGGAGCGCCTGAAAGATAAAATCAAGATGGCGGTTATCGAGGGCGACCTCTTTACAAGCAAGGATGCCGAGCGTATTGATAAGTACGGCGTGCCCGTCATTCAGATTAACACGGCGGGCGGCTGTCACCTCGATGCCAATATGGTGCAGAAAACCGTCAGGGAAATGAAGCTGGATGAGCTGGACTTGCTGGTGGTGGAAAATGTGGGCAATCTCGTCTGCCCCGCAGAGTTCCCGGTGGGTGAAGATGCGCGGGCAGTCGTGCTTTCCGTGACCGAAGGGGACGATAAGCCTTTAAAGTATCCGCTGATGTTTAAGGAGAGCGAAATCGCCCTGCTGAATAAGGTGGATTTGGCTCCCTATTGTAATTTCAATATGGAGTCGGCGAAAAAAGATATCACAAGCCTGCATCCCGGCATAGAGGTGCTGGAAGTTTCCTGCACCAAGGGCGATGGCATTGAAGCATGGTGTGACTGGCTGCTGAAGAAGATTGCCGCCAAGAAAGGACAGTAAGTATGGCTGATGTATTTGCGGCTGGCGGTACGTCCAGTCTGGATAATGTACTCTACAAAAATGAAGTCACGATTTTGGGCATCGGCAATATCATCCTGCGGGATGAAGGTTTTGGCGTGCGGGTGGCAGAGTATCTTGATAAGCATTACGAATTCCCGGAGTCCGTGCAGATTGTGGATGGCGGTACACTGGGCATTGAGCTGACGCAGTATGTCACAGGCACGGAAAAACTGCTGGTCATTGATTCCATTAACGGCGGGGCCAAGCCGGGGACGACCTTCCGTTTTCACAATGATGATGTCATGGAGCATTTTCAGGATAAATTGTCGGCCCATGAAGTCGGCATACAGGACGTGCTGGGACTCTTAACCGTTACGGGGCATAAGATTCCCGAGGTGGTCGTTATCGGGGCGCAGCCCTATGATGTGGAGGCCGGTGTGGAGCTGTCTGATGGCATGATGAAACTTCTGCCGCAGATGGTGGAGCAGGCGCTCGCGGAACTCAAAAATTGGGGGATTGAGCCGAAGAAACGTGAGCATGTTGACGATATGGATTACCATAAAGTTGCAGAGGATTTTTCGGCTGTTAGGAGGTAATAACGATGTGTTTGGCTGTTCCTGCCAAAGTAGTTGCGATAAAGGATGCTATGGGCACGGTGGATATTGCAGGCGTGACGCGTGATGTCAGCCTGATGCTTTTGCCGGAGACGAAGCTGGGCGATTATGTGCTGGTGCATGCCGGTTTTGCCATGCAGAAGGTGGAAGAAAAGGATGCGCAGGAAACCTATGCGCTGATGGCGGAAATGCGTGGTGCGCCAAGGACGGTGGATAAGCTGTGACAGAGGTTAGAGAGAAACTGACGAAAGCGGAAGAACGGGAGTTTGCCAAAGAACTCGTGCAAAAAATCGGTGAACTTGCCGCATTGACCGGGCGCAAGCTGCGGTTTATGGAAGTCTGCGGCACGCATACGGTGGCGATTTTCCGCGCAGGCCTGCGGCAGATTCTGCCGGATTCGGTGGAACTCGTATCCGGCCCCGGCTGTCCTGTCTGTGTGACGCCGGATGATTATATGGACAAGGCCATTGCCTATGCTGAGCGTGATGATGTGATTATCGCGACCTTTGGCGATATGCTCAAAGTACCCGGTTCCAAGTCCAGTCTGAATGAGGCGAAAACCAATGGTGCGGATATCCGCATTGTGTATTCGCCCATGGACAGCATTCAGATTGCCAAGGACAATCCGGATAAGAAGGTTATCTTTCTGGCGGTGGGATTTGAAACCACCGCCCCCACGGCGGCGGCTACGGTGCTGGCGGCAGAGCAGCAGGGGATTACGAACCTCTATATGCTGTCGGCGCAAAAACTCGTACCGCCGGTGATGGAAGCGCTCTTAAATGATGAGGAAGTCCATGTGGACGGCTTTATCCTGCCGGGGCACGTTTCGGTGGTCACGGGGACAGGTGTGTATGAACCGGTAATCGGCAAGTATCACGTGCCGGGGGTAGTCACGGGATTTGAACCGCTGCAGATATTGCGGGGGCTTTATCGTCTGGTACAGCAGGTGGCAAGCGGCGAAGCCAGGGTGGAAAATGAGTACACGGATGTGGTAAAGCCTGAGGGCAACCCCGTATCGATGGCGATTACGAGCCGGGTTTATGAACCATGTGATACCGGTTGGCGGGGCATGGGCATTGTGCCGCTGTCCGGGCTGAAAATGAAGGCCGAATATGCCCGCTTTGATATTGAGCAGGTTCTGCCCATCGAGGTCGAAACGGTGGTGAAAAAGACCGCCTGCCGCTGCGGGGAGGTTTTGCGGGGCATTGTTACGCCCAAGGAATGCCCGCTGTTTGGCAAGGCCTGTGTGCCGACCCATGCCATTGGGCCATGTATGGTGTCGGTGGAAGGCGTATGTGCAGCCTGGTACAAATATGGTCAGGGGAGGTTTGAATATGGCAAATGATAGAATTACCCTGGCGCATGGTGCCGGTGGCAAGGTGAGTCAGGAATTAATGGAGCAGGTGATTCTGCCTGCCTATGGTAATCCGGTCTTAAATACGCTCCATGACGGGGCTTTGGTAAATATGCAGGGCGAAGTGGCTTTTACCACGGACTCTTATGTGGTACAGCCGCTTTTCTTTGCGGGCGGCAATATCGGTAAATTAGCGGTCTGCGGTACGGTCAATGACCTGTCGATGACGGGCGCAATCCCTCGTTATCTGTCCGTGGGCATGATTATCGAGGAAGGTTTCCCCGTCAAGGATTTGCAGACCATTGTGAGCACGATGAAGAAGATGGCCGATGAAGCAGGTGTGGTTATCGCTACCGGAGATACCAAGGTAGTCGAAAAGGGCAAGGCCGACGGCATTTTCATCAATACGGCAGGGATTGGCGACAAGATTTCCGGCACGCATATCAGTCCCGAAAATGTCAAACCGGGCATGAAGGTGATTCTTTCCGGTTACATCGGTGACCATGCGGCGGCGATTATGGCGGGACGGCATAACATCCATCTGCCGGCCAGTGTGCAGACGGACTGCGCACCGCTGAATAAAATGACGAAGGCCATGCTCGAAGCCGCACCGGATATTGCGGTTATGCGTGACCCCACCCGCGGCGGTGTGGCGGCAGTGCTCAATGAAATTGCGGCAGCTTCCCATTGCGGGATTCTGATTGACGAGGACGAAATTCCCATTCACCCAGAAGTACAGGGCGTTTGCGATATGCTGGGCTTTGACCCGCTGTACTTAGCGAATGAGGGCAAATGCGTGGCCTTTGTGCCCGCAGAAAGTGCCGAAAAAGTGCTTAAAGCTATGCGGACCAGTCCTTATGGGCAGGAGGCCAGAGTGATTGGCGAAGTTACGGCAGAGGCACCGGGAACCGTGGGTCTGCGTACGGGCATCGGCGGGATTCGCGTGGTGGATATGCCGCTGGGGAATATCGTGCCGCGGATTTGCTGAATTTGCCTATGGCAAAACTTGCGCGAACCTTGCTTTTTCGCTATAATAAACCGTGTTTGGAAGATGTGTAAGTTCCTTTGTCATAGAAAGAAGCGAAATAGATGAAACTAGGGCGTGTTTTGCCTTTGCTGCTGGGGCTCCTTTTGTGGGGCAGTGCCAGCGTGTTTGCGGAGAATTTTCAGTTTGTGGATGCCATAGGGCCGACAGGCTATTATGTGGATGTGGATTCGCTGGCTTTTTCCACGGTGGAGGAAGTGCAGCCGGATAAGACGAAAAAGAGTTATGAAATGGTGCAGGCCAGGGTAGCGGTGATAAAGGCCCGCACTAATCGCCGTTATCTTTATCTGATGCAGTTTAATAAGGATAAGATGGTCTACAAGATTCTGTCTTCCAAGGTGCAGGCTTATGATAGCAAAGAATTTTTGGAACAGAGCAGTGAGGTAACGCCGGAGCTGCCGTTTTTGGCTTCGTCACCAATGCAGACTGTGGTGGATTTTATCTACGAACAGCCGCGCAAAAAATGAATGTTTGAAGTCTCTCCCGATAATGGGGGAGGCTTTTCCTGTATAGAAAGGGGAAGTTCATGACTGAGATAGATGTGCTGAAAAAAGATACAGCGTACTTGTCTATTATTTCCAATTCCATACTGGTGCTGCTGAAACTGGGCGTGGGCATTTGGGCAGGAGCCGTGAGTCTGATTTCTGAGGCGCTTCATTCAAGTGTTGACTTGCTGGCATCCTTGATTGCTTTTTGGGCGGTAAAAAAATCCGTAACTCCGCCGGATATGGAGCATGATTATGGACATGGCAAGTTTGAGAATTTGTCTGCGGCGGTAGAAGCACTTTTAATCGTGGCGGCTGCCGGAGGCATCGTTTATGAGGCCTTTGAACATCTGGGGCAGGACAAGGTGCCGGAAATGCTGCATTTTGGTGCAGCCATTATGCTGGTGTCCATTATCATCAATCTCGCTGTATCGCAGAAATTGATTTCCGTAGGCCGTCTTACCGAATCGCAGGCCTTGGAAGCTGACGGCCTGCATCTGCGGGCGGATGTCTGGACGTCTGTGGGGGTTATGCTGGGCTTAATCCTGATGGAATTTACGGGCTGGGCATGGCTGGATGGCGCGATTGCCATTGTGGTGGCCGTGATTATCTTCCGCGAAGGCTGGAAGATGGTGGTGGATTCCACTATGGAACTTACGGATGTGAGTTTGCCTGAGGAGCAGGAAGACCGAATTATGGCGATTATCGACAGCATCCCGGAGGTCAAGGGCTGCCATTGCCTGCGTACGCGCAAATCCGGCTCGTACAAGCTGCTGGATGTGCATGTACTTTTTGATGGAAATATGCATTTAGCGCAGGTGCATGCCATCTGTGACGAGTTGGAGGAGGAAATCCGCAAGAAGTTTGGTGCCTTTGATATCCTCATCCACCCGGAACCGGCGGGGAACCACGAACCGGAAACGAAAGCGGTGCAATATGAACATGCCAAAATGCAGGAAAAACTTGATGTTTCTAACTGATTTTTAAGAAAAACACGCTAAAATATGGTACAATGAAGAAAGTGATGAAATGAATGGAGGAACGAGTATGAAATTCCGCAAAGTATGTGCGCTGTTCCTGACGGTGATGCTGCTGGTATCTTCGGTGGGAATGGCAAGTGCTGCTACTCCGGAAACCGTGCAGGCAAAACTTGCTGCCGTGGAAAAGGATACTTATGGCACGGAGCAGACTGGAGCGCTTTTAGACCGTATAAACAAACTGGAAAAAGATTATGATGGCAGTCATCGGACGGGCAGCATGATGGCTCGTGTGGATGCC
>DJYL01000012.1 GCA_002448495.1 Pseudoselenomonas ruminantium
GTTTTTCGGCTCACGGCAGACCCGATTGCGCCCTGAACGCTTTGCCATATAAAGTGCTTCATCCACCCGCTTTAAGAGCTTTGCCGCTGTGTCCTCAGCCCCATGCCATGAGGCTACCCCTATGCTGCTGGTAATATGAATATCCTTACGCAGAATCGTCTCTTCCACCTTAAAGCGCAGTCGTTCAGCAATCTGCATGGCTTCCTCGCCGGTACAATGACGGAAAAGAATAATAAACTCCTCACCGCCCCAGCGCACGAACAAATCTTTTTTCTTGATGTTCCGACGGATTATCTCTGCAAACCCCGCCAGCACTTCATCCCCGACCTCATGCCCATAGGTATCGTTAATCCGCTTAAAAAAGTCAATATCCAGCATGATTACAGAGAATGGTTCTTCCTCATTTTTATGCCGCAGAATTTCTTTCGCCAATACCACTTCCAATTTATTGCGGTTATAGCATTTTGTCAGATTATCCGTTGTGGCTTTTTCAATCGCCTGCGTAACCTCCTGCCTAAGTCCCGCCTCCCGGGTCATCAGCATCCGTTCCCGCTTTATCTGATGCCGTACGATAAAGGCCGCAAACACGCACAGGGAAAACGTGGTGTACGGCAGTATATAACCATCCAGCACATACCAGTGCTGATACAGGGAAATGCCGTCAACAGTACCTGCGCCCGCCATACAGACCAGCGGCACCAATACTGCTTTCGCATACATATTCCCATAACGTATCGAACGCACAATCGCATAGAGCGCCACCAATTCCATAATAGGAAGAACGACATAAAATACCGCCTGTCCCCGGCTCATGCCGTTAAAGCCCAGAATTTCACCACCTAAAACACCTGCCAACAGCAACACATAGACCGGCACAGTCCAACGCACCAGCCACTTGCCTTTCCTGTCCACCACCTGAAAAATGACGATATTGGCAAAAAGCGGCAAAACATATTCCGACAACTGCATCAAAAAACGCCAAATGCGAGGTGCGTCCAATAGATACTGCTTGGAATTGGTTGCACAGAGCATCCAGACCAGAAATGCTGCCACAAAGGCAATAAAAAATTTATAAAGCCGCTTAGGTGCTGCCGGACTGCCGGCATAAATCAGAATCAGCACCAAAATAAATCCTGCCAGCGGAATATTCATCAAATAGGGCAAATCCTGCCGGAAAATACGCAGCACCTGATTCACATCGCTATCCAGCCATATCTTTCCAAAATAACCCAGACTGTGCGTTGAAGGAGAATAGGCATGAATCCGCAGTTCCTTTCCCCCACTCCCACTGGGAAGTCTGACGATGTGCCAACGCTGCCCATAAGCCATAAACGACGGCCGCAGTTCCCCATATTGGTAGATACAGGCATCCCCTAGCCAAACTTCAAAGGCCTGATCCCGGGTCTGCAGGAACAGTGACGCATCACGGGGCAGCGTTTCCGGCAGCATGGTTTTCAGCCATATCTTATCCTCACGATGAGGCAAAGACGGTATGCGGGGAAAGTCAAAAGGCTGCCATTCCTTGCTCTCCTCCGCCTGCCAATACCATTGCCCCTCCAGTTCTGCCGCCAGTCCCGAAACGGGGAACAGCCACAGTACGAACAGCAAAAAGAGGGTGGTCAGCCGCGGCAAAGCAACAGCCATATACCAATCCGCTGACTTCGCTTGCAAGCATATCCCCCCTCTCGGCAAAAAGCTCCACCGGAAAACCGATAGAGCTTTATTATTTACTGTCTATATAGCAATCAGGCCAGCACACGCGCCAAACGCACCAATTCCGGGTTCAGCGTCTTGGTATTGTTTACGGCATCAAAGAGATTTACACCGACCACCTTGCCTTCGTTGAAGCCAAAGACCACATTGGTCGCACCGGAGATAATCGCAAGAGCTGCCTTTTCCCCCAGCATGGACGCCTTGATGCGGTCCTCAATGGTCGGCGAGCCGCCGCGCTGAATATGGCCGAGTACGGATACACGGGTATCAATGCCCGTCTTGTCCTCTACTACTTTGCCCAGGCCTACAGCAGAACCTGCACCTTCAGCCACTACGATAATGCTGTAACGCTTGCCGGCATCATACATAGCCTTGAGTTCATGACAGATTTCATCGAGGTCGTATTTCACTTCCGGTACAAGCACATATTCCGCACCGCCGGCGATACCGGCCATCATCGCAAGCCAGCCGGAATTGCGGCCCATAACTTCTACGAGCATGATGCGGCGATGAGCCGAAGCCGTATCGCGCAGCTTGTTGATGGCATCCACGATGGTGTTGGCCGCCGTATCACAGCCGATGGTGTAATCCATGCCCCATACATCGTTATCAATCGTACCCGGCAGGCCTACGATGGGCATACCCGTTTCCTTGGACAGGAGAGAACCGCCGGTAAGCGAGCCGTCACCGCCGATGATAACGAGGCCTTCAATGCCGCGCTTTACGAGATTGTCAAAGCCCTTCTTGCGGCCTTCGGGAGTTTTGAACTCCATACTGCGGGCAGTACCGAGGAACGTGCCGCCGCGCTGAATCATATCCGCCACGCTGCGGCTGGTGAGTTCCTGAATATTATCATCAATCATACCGGCATAGCCGTCGTAGATACCATAGACCTTCACCCCTTCATGCAGGGCAGTGCGGACTACGGCACGGGCTGCCGCATTCATCCCCGGGCTGTCGCCACCAGAAGTCATTACGGCAATTGCTTTTTTAATCATGCAAACATCTCTCCTATATAGAATCCATAACTAACACTATCAATTCATAACATACCTATATATTATTTTACGCAAGCAGCCTGTAAATGTAAAGTATTTACGCGCAATTTGTTCGGGAAATATTAAAGCCTTCCCCGGTCGGGGAAGGCTTCATATTCACGAAAAATTATTTCACACTCATAATGCCCAGAGCATAGCATACGATACCGAGAGCAAAGAGACCGAAGATAATCCAGATTGCATTGACCTTGCGGCGCAGCAGAGCCATGCAGGCAAAGGTCATGAGCAGAGGTACAAGGCCCGGCATCAGCTGGTCGAGGATGCCCTGAACCGTCGTTACCACATGTTCACCCTTGGCGTTGGTGATTTCTGAAACCACCACAGGGATGTTGACCGAAGTCCATTTGTTAACGAGTGCACCCATGACGAACAGACCGAGGATGGAAGCACCTTCCGTAATCTTCTGGAGCTTGTTGCCGGCGATATCCTGTACGATGTCCGTACCTTTGGCATAGCCGTACTTGATGCCGTACCAGCGGACAGCAATACGGATGAGGTTAAAGAGTACGAAGAACAGGATAGGACCGATGATGCTGCCGGTCAGGGCGAAAGATGCACCGAGAGCAGCGGTAATCGGACGGAGCGTACCCCAGAAAATCGGGTCGCCGACACCGGCCAGAGGGCCCATCATACCAACTTTGATACCGTTGATTACACCATCGGGGATGTCAGCACCGTTAGCTTTCTTTTCCTCAAGTGCGGCCGTGATGCCGATAATCGGCGCAGTTACGAACGGCTGCGTGTTGTAGAATTCCAGATGACGCTTGATGGCCTTTTTGAGTTCTTCACCTTCATAAAGACGGCGCAGAATAGGAACCATACCGAAGCAGTAGCCCAGGCCCTGCATACGTTCCATGTTCCAAGATGCCTGCAGGAAATTAGAACGGACGAAAGTCCAGAAAAAGTCGCTAGAAGTAATCTTCTTTTCCATTATATTATCCTCCTCTAGTTGCTGATTAACACAAGATTAGTCCAGTTCGTCATCAAGGTCGCTGGAGCTTGCGGCGGCAGCCGGAGCAGCAGCAACTTCCTGATATTTCGGGTTAAGCTGGACGTAAACCACAGCGCAAACGAGGCCGATAACGCCCAGAGCAACCAGGTTGAAATCCGTGAAAGCAGCGACAACGAAACCGAGGAAGAAGAACGGCATGAGATACTGTGCGCCCATCATGTTGATGACCATTGCATAACCAACAACTACGATGAAACCGCCGGCAACCTGCAAACCACCGGAAATAACAGGCGGAATAGCGTTAAGCATATCCTGTACAGCGCCCGTACCAACCGTCATTGCCACGAGCAGCGCGGGGATACCAACGCGCAGGCCCTGCAGAATGAGAGCACCATAGTTACAGAGGTCGATACCGAAGAGGTTGCCTTCTTCAGCATAGTCATCAGCTTTATGCTGGAATACTACGGAAATCGTCTTACAAATGATAGCCAGAACCTGACCGGCAGCAGCCAGCGGCATAGCGATAGCAATACCCGTTGCCACATCCTGATGGCTGGCCACAACGAGAATCGTAGAAATTACGGAAGCCAGAGCAGCATCCGGTGCGATAGCTGCACCGATGTTCATCCAGCCCAGAGCCATCATTTCCAAAGTACCGCCAATGATAATACCAGTGGTCATATCGCCTAAGATAAGTCCGGTAACCGTGCACGCAATCAGGGGACGATGAGTCTGAAATTCATCGAGGCAGGAGCCCATACCCGCAATCGTGGCGAAGATAAAGATTAGCAAAACTTGCATAGTGCCCATTATATATTCCCTCCATTATGAAAATCCTGCGATGGCGGGCTGTCATACACCCCAACCCGCCGTCGCAAAAATACGGCCAATTATTTGAGGACATCCATCAGCATAACTTTCTTATCCGTATCGACTTTGCGGATTTCCAGTTCAATGCCTTTTTCGTTGAGTTTCTTGAAGGATTCGATATCCTTGTCATCTACGGAAACAGCACCGGTAATCTGATGCTTGCCTTCATGGAAGCTCATGCCGCCGATGTTGACACTCTTGATGTCCACGCCATGTTCCACCATGTAGAGCACGCTGGTCGGATTCGTGAACAGGAGCAGGCATTTTTCATCTGCATACTTCGGATTGTTGTATACGCGAACAGCCTTTTCGAGGTCAACAACATGAGACTTGATCCCAGCCGGAGCAACCTGCTTTAAGAGCGTTGCGCGGATGGTGTCCTTAGCCACTTCATCATCGCAGACGATGATGCGGGTGCACCCCGTAACCTTGGACCAAACAGTAGCTACCTGACCATGGATAAGACGGTCATCAATTCTTGCAAGTACGATATTCATTATAAATCCTCCTCGTCATCATCGGCAATCTGGCTGGCATGGAACGTCTGCAAACCACTGCGGCCTGCTTCGACGGCACGTTCCATCAGCGCCTTGATATCCGAACCATCATCAGCGAGCTGCGCACTGCACATCTCGATGAGCATCGGCAGATTCACACCGGTAACAATGCCGTAATTTTCATTGCTGATAACCAGACGGCAAGCAGCGTTGTACGGGCTGCCGCCAAACAGGTCATTCAAGAACAGCACGCCATCCTTGCAGTCAAGGCCTTTGATGGCTTCTTCATACTTAGCCACCACATCATCCGGGCCTTCACCGGGAACCAATGTTACCGCTGCCACATTTTTCTGTTCACCGCAGATCATTTCGCAGGAACGAACCAGTTCTTCAGCGAAGATACCGTGAGTACCAACAATAATACCAAACATTCTCTCTACCTCCTAAAAAATTTCCCCAAAATTATTATTTATGGTTGAATTTGAACGTTTTTGGCTTTTTTTGCCTTACGCCCCTATATAATGCAAGACGCGTGCCAACTTTGTGTATCAAAAACGAAATTTTATCTTTTCGTTTGTTTTCCCCATGTTTTTCACTTATTTTTCATAAAAGTTTTTTATTTATGATACTATAAGTATTATTTTGATACACTTTAATACGCTTTCCGATACTCTTTGCACAAAAATGACCCCTATCACGCAAAAAAAAATACACTATGACAATTGTCATGGTCATAGTGTATAAACTGTATCATAGCATATTCGCCATAAAATAATATTCATCTTCGTCAAAACGTAATTTCAAGGTTTCATCAAAGATTTGCGCCGCTTTTTTCAAAGCCAGCAGTTTCTTTTTATCCACGGCTGACTTATCCTCCTTGTAGACCAGCGGACTGCGGGTCACCACCCGCTCCAGCGCGCAGCCGCAGTGCACCAGCAGCCGTACCCGCAGGGGATTTGAGAGCTTCAGCTGCAAATCCGCTTCCAGAGAGCGGTCAAACTCCAGCAATACGCTCATGATTTTGGCGGGATTTAAATAGGTAAGAAATCTTTGCAGAGATTCCTCACACAGACGCTGCACGACCATATTTCCCTTGCCATCTCCCTGCGGAATCCGCGCCGTAAGCGAAGGTTCACCACTAAAGACCAATTCGGTCAACAAGCGTTCTCCTTCCCCGTCAATCAGCTGCTCCAAGGGAATAAAGGGTACATTCAATGTCGGTTTTTTCATGCCCACCGCCGCCAGAATGCGGTATTCCTTCGCAATTTCCGCCAGCCGGTCATCCAGGTGCATCACACCTACAGGAATGACTTCGATAATCCGCCCCGCATGACGCAGTACGTCCTCTACCAAAGCCTTTATCTTCATCGCTGCACCATGCCCGGAAGAACAGATGGTCACAATCGCTTCTTGTGTATTAACAGGGGCTTCATGTGTATCAACCGCTTCATAGCCCTTGAAGTTCAATAAGGATTCATAGATACTCTCCAAGTCCATGCCCGCAATATCCACTTTTCGCATAGCTTCGAGTATGAGCGGTGTGGAAACCATATCCAAGGTGCGTACGGGAATCTTCAGCCGTTCGGACAGAAGTGCCCCAATATTGCACAAGGATCCCATATCCGCTAAGATGAGTACGCCTTTTTGACATTGCATCCCTTTAAGCATGGCCGCTGTCTGTTCCAATATATCCTGCGGATTGACTTCCAAAGGCATATCGATAGCGATGATATTCGTATCCGTGGAGCTAAAGAGCCTTTTGGCCACATCCACCATTGAACTTGCCGTGGCCTTGCCATGTGTCGCCACCAGAATAATGATTTTTTCCTCCAGTTCATCATCTTCAGCCGACTCCAACAGCAGGGCAATATACTCAATCTCTGCCCGCGGTACGGTCACATGGTAGTGCTGTTCAATCAACACACCAATTTCTTCCGCCATGCGCATATAATCGGAATCTTTCGGGATTGCCCCCTCAATTTCGGTATAGGGAATGGCCTCATGGGCCTTGACCCGCTTCAAAAAAGCCGACAGATGCAGGCTGAAGGCATAGAGGAAACGGTCACGATAACTGCGGTTGAGCCGCTTCTGCACAAAAAGGGAAATCTGCTCCGAAAAGTCCACCAAAGCTTCATCCACAATTTTTAAGAGCCGCTCCCGCGTGGTCATGTTGACGGAATGTTTCCTATTATATAATTCCTTAACGTAAACATTCACATCCGTAGCCACAATCTGCTTAATCAGTTCATCGCTGATGCCCTCACCTTTCAGGAGCGCCACCTTGTCTTCCACCACCTGATAGAGGTTGAAGCCTTCACGACTGCCCTCATCATCAAGCTTGAACTTCCCCCCCGGCGGAGAAACCAGCAAAGGTTCATTGACGTATTGGGTAAGCTCGGAAAGTGCCTGCCGGTTGGCCGATAAGGTCAAAAGGCCGTCCCGCACACCGGGCGGCAGCATGCGAAAATCCGCTTCAATAAAACTGGGATTGTCGATACCATTCAAAAACGCTTGCGCACACAGGAGTTTAATGTTGGATTTTAACTGCCCCACATTGCCGCTGCCAATACTGCCAATAAGTGCCTTGACCGCTTCCACGCTGATGCGCACCGGCTTTTTTACCCGCTGGGCTTCCTCCATAAAGAGGAGCTTCAAAATATCCAGCTTTTCCTCCAACGTGCGCTCGGATAAGGGCTTTATCGTGATGATATTGGGAATACGCCGCACAAAGGTCTTGGTCAGAGCCGAATTGGGGTCTTCTGTCGTTGCCCCGATAATCAGCACCTTGGCACGCCGGCTGCGGGTGGTTTCTCCTAAACGATTGAACGTCCCCGTATCCATAAAGTAGAAAATCATTTCCTGCCCTTCGGGAGGCAGACGGTGAATTTCATCGAGGAACAGGACGCCGCCGTCTGCTTCTTCCACCAAACCGGCCTTGGCATTATCCGCCCCGGTAAACGCCCCCTTGATATGCCCAAATACATGCGAGATGAGGAGTTGGGGATTGTTATAATAATCCGCACAGTTAAAGGTAATAAACGGCGCATCTTCGGAGAATCGGTGCATCGCCTTGCCATAGGCAAACATCATATGGGCAAAGAGCGTCTTACCGACACCGGTCTGCCCGACAATCAGAGTATGCAAACCGTCAGGCGGATATAGTATCGCCGCCTTGCCCTGCTCCACCTGACGTTTCAGACTCTTATCCGCACCGATCAGTCGGGCAAAGGGATTGGCTTCCTCCTCCGCATTACGGACAAACAGGCGCTTGCACTCCTCAACATCACGGAACTGCAACGGCCCCTGCCCCAATTCCGTCTCCAACAGCTCTGCCAATGTCTCCCGGTCAAAATACCGCACCGGCCGTCCGGTAAATTTCACAATCTTGTCCTGCCGATGCAATTCATTTAATTCCTTGGACACATTATTGCGCAGGATATCGAGCTCATCGGCGATTTCCTGCGCATCAAAACCAATCTGACCGGATAATTTCTGTCCAGCGAACGTCCCTGAACGTTCCTTGATATAGAGATAAATCCGCTCACTTCGTTTCATCTGTATCACACCCCTTCGATACTCTTTCTAAATCATATAACAGAGTATCAAATATGGCAAGCATTCTCTACTTTTCAGCGTCTTTTGAACGGGTACAAAAAAGCCCCTTCCAAGGGCTCATAACGCCC
>DJYL01000151.1 GCA_002448495.1 Pseudoselenomonas ruminantium
AAAATTACTCCCCGTTCACCCCAAACAACGCATGAACTGGATACCTTCAGCACAAACTGCCCGATAAACTGCAATTTCACACATCCTTTTTGTATTATGACCTTCGCTATACACAGCAAACTGTGGATAACATTGCCAATTTAACACAGGTTATCCACAGAATCCACAGGATTATGCACAAGCTATCTGTGGATAACCTATTTTAAGCATAATACCTTATAGCAATATCAGGTATCAAAAATAGAGAACGTAATCCCCGGTATATCGGGTATAAATGATAACAGTTCTAACTGTGCATAATTCTAATTTACATAAATTTATCTGTGAGGCTAGTGTATAAAGTACAAAGCCGCTGAATTGAGCAAATTCAATGCTCAATTCAGCGGCTTTTGTTAATCTCTTAGATGTATTGAAGAACGATATACAGTATATCGTTAGCACGCTTATTCCCAGATACCGGACGCCAAGTATCTTTTCCCATATCTGCCTCTACAGCATCACCATACTGCCATACTCCGCCCTTCTGACGGAAAGCAAAGATTGTAGGATGTCTAGCGCCATCAAATAAAACTTTGACCGAATAATAGCCATTTTCTTTTCTTATACTTCTTTCAGAGACAGTAACATCATCAACATGCACATTGGCATAGGTCGTGTTAGTAGAAGCTATCTGGCTGCCAGAGAAGAAAGCTACGCTCAACATCACGACCAACAAAATTCTTTTCATCATTTTGTTCACTCCTTAAAAACATCTAATTCTCACTAATTATAAATATATCACGCCCTTGCTATAACTTGTACAAGCGTCTGGCGCTGGTGTAGGACATGTTCAGCAGGTCAGCTATCCTCCTGTAAAACACTCCTTCCTTATCGTGCATGACATAGATACTATAGCCCTGGTCAAGCATGTCAAACTTCTTTGGACGGCCTGAGAAAATATTTTTTATACATCAGCAAATATACGTTTAGGGCGTGTTGGAATAAAGTCGCCGATTTGTGAAATTTGTTGTATCACGGATAATAAACTTGATATAATTTGTAATTCATGGTATTATTATTACAATGGAGGTGCATTATGGAAGAAATTAAGCAACGCAACATATATCTTAAGCAATTATTGTCTTTTAAGGACCAGGAACCAGTCAAAATCATTACTGGTATCAGACGCTGTGGGAAATCAACCGTAATGAAGTTAATGATGCAATATCTGATTGAGCATGATACTCCATCTGAACAAATAATCTATATGAATTTTGAATCTAATCAGTTTGATGATTTTGACCGTAAGCAAGTCTATCAATATGTAAAAGAAAGAATCATTACAGGAAAGAAAATGTATATCTTTCTTGATGAGCCACAGACTATAGAAAACTGGAATAAGACCGTAAATTCATTTCAGGTTGATTTTAATTGCGATATATATATAACAGGTTCAAATGCTTACTTATTATCGTCTGAATATGCTACTTATTTATCTGGTAGATATGTTGAAATAAAGATGTTGCCTTTATCTTTTAATGAGTTCATAACTTTTCAAGGATATACATTAAAAGATTATGTTTCACCAATCGGTGAACAGAGAAAACGTGCCTACGATTCTATGGGCGAAATGACAGAAATGGCAGATATATTCGAGGCATATGTTCGTTATGGCGGCTTCCCGGTTTTGAGTGATATAGGACTTGAACAGGACAAAGTTTTAGCTATATTAGATGGCATATACAACACAGTTGTAAAAAGAGATATAATTGACCGTGCTAATTTAAAGCCTAATTCCCACACCATAGATTCCGTCCTGCTTGAAAAGATATGTCAATTCCTCGCTGATAATATTGGCAGCAGTATTTCCTTTAACAATATCAGCAATACGTTAGTATCTAATAAAATGTTGCAGGAAAGAAAAAGGCATGGAAAGCCAGCTGTCAGAACCATTTCCAATTATGTAGACGATATGACGGAAGCATATCTTTTTTATCCCATAAAAAGATTTGATATAAAAGGTAAGGAGTATTTACAAACTCTCGGTAAATATTACATGGTAGATACAGGGCTTAGAAATTATCTGCTAGGTTACCGAGGGATAGATACCGGGCACCAAATTGAAAACATCGTCTACTTTGAATTACTTCGCCGAGGGTATGATGTAGCTGTTGGAAAAATTGGCAATAAAGAAGTAGACTTTATTGCTATAAAAGGTGAAGAAAAAATATATTATCAAGTTACGCAAGAGATGCGCTCTGAAGAAACCATTACACGAGAACTAGCTCCTTTAAAAGAGATAAAAGATAACTTTCCTAAGATTGTATTAACCTTAGATAGTAATATCAAACTGACAGAGGATGGTATAAGAATTATAAATTTATTGGATTTCTTGTTAAGCTAAGAATTGAAGAGTATATTTTATTATTGAACGCAAATGCACCCCGACATACATTATTTGTTGTATGTCGGGGCGTTTTTCTCTCTTGCTGCTGCGGTCTTTGCACATCTTTGTAATGCACACAATAAGCCCAACGGGCGCCTTAGTATATCATTGTAACCGTCCGCACTCTCCAGTCTCTCCCCGCAGGATATCAATCCCGTGTTTGAGCGGTGGCAGGATAAAGCCCAGACATTCTTCCACAGCTTTTTTACTGCCCGGCAGGTTCACAATCAGGCTGCGGCGGCAGATGCCGGCCTGCGCGCGGCTGAGCATAGCCCTGTCGGTGATTTTGAGCGACATGTTCCGCATGGCTTCGGGAATGCCGGGAGCCAGCCTCTCGCAGACCGCCAGTGTCGCTTCCGGCGTAATATCGCGTGGGGAAAAGCCTGTGCCGCCGGTAGTCGCGATAAGCGCCACCCCCCGTTCAGCCAGTTCCCGCATCCTGGCTTCCAGCTGTTCCTGTTCATCGGGCAGAACGGTCTTTTCCACTACGGTATAGCCATTTGCCGCAAGGATTTCCGCCACCTTGGCGCCGCTTTCATCCACGCGCTCACCGCGGCTCCCCTTGTCGCTGGCGGTGATGACGGCAGCTTCCAGCGGCATTTTTTCGCCGGGCTGAACCAGTTCCAATTCATCCCCCACTTTGACCTCGCCGCCATGCAGCACGCGGCCAAAGATGCCCTCCCGGGGCATAATGCAGTCACCGACCTGCTGACGAATCGCACAGCCTTTATGACATTCCTTGCCAATCTGCGTGATTTCAAACCAGACTTCTCCTGCTCTCAGCCGTGTGCCAATGGGCAGTTCCTTAAAGCGGAACCCAGCGGCCACGATATTTTCCCCGAAGGCACCGAAATCCACCTTCACGCCCAGCTTGCGAAAATCCTCTATTTCCTGCAAGCCTAAAAAGCTCACCTGCCGATGCCATTTGCCCGCATGGGCATCGCCTTTGATGCCCCATTCCGTAGCAAATACAACTTTATCCGTCTGCGTTTTAAGCGTTCCCTTTTTTTCACTGGTGCATAGTGCATGAATCTTGCCCATCAAAAATTAACCTCCCACCTGATACATAGCGCGGCTGTCCCGCGCGGTATTCTCACTATCCGTAAATAAATGCTCGGCAGGTTTGCGGTAAATCGCCTGCCGCAAGGCCAGCTTCAAATTATCATCACTGATGCCATTTCTGAGCAGCTCCCGCAGGTTCAGCCCGTTTTTCTGATTCAGGCACAGCTTCAAAAAGCCTTCGGCGGTAAGCCGCACGCGGTTGCACGTTGCGCAGAACTTGTGTTCCATGGCATCGATAAAGCCCACCTGTCCCGCAAAACCAGCCAGCCGATAATATTCCGCAGGGCCTTGCAAGGGGTCGGCCTTTTTCCCCACAGGCCGCAGTCTGCCATAAGTTTTTTCGAGTCTAGCCTGTACTTCTGCCATCGGCACCCCCCGATAGCCCACCTCATAGGCACAGCCAATGGGCATAAGTTCAATATAGCGCACCTTCACGGGATAATCCTTCGCCAGCTCCGCAAGAGCCGGAATTTCTCCATCATTTACCTCATAGATGGGCACACAGTTGAACTTGATGTTCCGAAGCCCTGAAGAGAGCATCTTTTCCACGCCCGCCTGCACCTGTGCAAACAGCGGACGGCGGGTAATTTCGGCAAAGGTTTCCGGCTGCAAGGTGTCCAGACTGATGTTCAACCCCGTAAGCCCTGCACGCACCAAATCCGCGCCCATTGCCGAAAGCAGTACGCCATTGGTGGTCAGCACGACCTGTTCAATGCCGGGAATCTGCCGGATAGCATGGATTAATTCCACGATATTGCGGCGCACCAGTGGTTCACCACCGGTCAGACGGACTTTTTTGACACCCAGAGCCGCCAGAGTCTGCACAATGCGCAAGATTTCCGCAAAGGTCAGTATGTCCTCATGGCGCATTTTGGCTACGCCCGCTTCCGGCATACAGTAACGGCAGCGCAGGTTGCAGCGATCAGTCAGCGAAATGCGCACATATTCGATTTTTCGCTCGTATTGGTCTTGCATAAAATCCAGTCCTTTACTTCACTTTGTACAAGCGTACGATATCCACTTCCGTCTCTTTGGCCAGTTTTCCCGTACCGGCCGGAATATCGACAAAGGCATTACAGCCCACCACCGAGAATAAACTCCCCGACGCATGCTGCTCCGGCAGGCGTACCCTGCCATTTTCGTAATAAGCCCGAATGAAGCGCCGTCCCTTACTCTCCTTGGGGAACGCGTCGGTTAACACCGCCTGCGCGCGCTGCGGCAGAATTTTATCGTTTCCGCTGATTTGTGCCAGCACCGGCACCGCAATAAGCTCAAATGTAGCATATGAGGCAAAGGGATTCCCCGACAGGGCCAGCCCTAAGGTTTCGCCCATGGTATAAGCCAGGGCTGGGCCGCCCGGCTTCATGGACACCCGCCAGAAAAGACGCTGGCCCACTTTTGCTGCCACGCCGTGCATAATATCCTTTTTGCCCACGGACACGCCGCCCGTAGTCAGGAATACATCCACCTTATCCCGAAAACCGGCAATTACCCTGGCCGCTTCGGCTACATCATCAGGCAGAATGCCCACGACTTCCGGAGTAAAACCCAGTTCCTGCAAGCGGGCAGCCAGCAGATAGAGATTGCTGTTATATATCTTGCCGGGAGACAGCGGCTGACCGGGCTGCAAAAGTTCATCGCCGGTGCTGGCGATGGCAATGCGCAGATTGCGCAGAACCTTGACCGTGGCGTAACCCATGCTCGCCAATACGCCAATATGCGCGGCAGTCAGCTTAGCTCCTTTTTTAGCCAGCTTTGTCCCTTTTTTAATATCCTCTCCTGCATAGCAGAAATTCGTGTACGGCTCAATGCTAAAGGGCACAACGAGCTTCTCCCCATCCGCCGTTACATCTTCCTGCCGTACCACACAGTTGCAGCCTTGCGGAATGGCGCCGCCGGTCATAATGCGCAGGGCACAGCCTTCCGGCACAGCTCTTGCAAAATAATCGCCCGCACATTCCTCACCGATAATGCGGAAACTGGCGGGATTGTCCGCACTATGCCCTGCCGTACATTCCGCCGCAAACGTGTAACCATCCAAAGGCGAACGGTTAAAGGGCGGATTGGCAAACTCCGCCACATAATCTTCCGCCAAAATCCTCCCCAAAGCGGAAAGCAGGGGAACTTCCTCCACAGCCGTTACCCTGTGGCAATGTGTCCGCAAAAGGTCTACCGCTTTTTCCAAAGCTAAATCCTGCATAACTACGCCCCCTTTAATGCTGGAATCCACAGGCCGGGTAGTGACAGACCTTGCAATTCATACAAAGCCCCCCTATGCCAAAATGACGGATTTCCCTGCGTGTCAGCTTTTCTCCGGTAATCACCCGGGGCAAAACCAAATCAAATATCGTGCGTCCGGCATACATCACGCAGCCGGGCAGACCCATAACGGGGATTTCTTTCTCCCCTTTGGCCACATACCCCAGCAGAAACATGGCACCGGGCAGAGTCGGTGCCCCATAGGTTACAATCTGTGCGCCGGCATCCCGAATGGCGGCAGGCGTGCGGTCATCCGGGTCAACGCTCATGCCGCCGGTACAGATGACCATATCCATGCCCAGTTCAATGAGTTCTTCGATATGCTTTTGCGTGTGCTCTGCCACATCATCCGACAGACGGTGCTCATTGATGCGCAGGCCAAAGGCGTTGAGTTTTTCTGCAATCACCGGCGTAAACGTATCTTCAATGCGGCCTAAGAACACTTCCGTTCCCGTAGTCACCACGCCTACTTTGAGATTTTGCCGATAGGGGCGCAGGCGTAAAAGCGGCTTGTCTCCTGCTGCCTCCTTCACCTGCTCCATTTTTTCCTTCTTGATGACCAGGGGAATCACCCGCATCCCTGCCAGCTTCTGCCCTTTCTTTACGGGCATATTCTGCGGCAGGGTGGCAATGGTCACATCATCCAGCTCATTCACCGCATCAAAACGCGCTTCATCCACCTGAAAAATGCCGTCTGCCGTCGCCGTCAGTTCAATCTTTCCTTCCTTCGGCTCTGACGCGGTCATATAGTCATTCTGGCAAAGCTGGCGCAAAATTTCCGCCGCATCATTTTCATGAAGCACCGTATCGTCATTTTCCCAGACGTAAATATGGTCTTTGCCCATAGACAGCAAAACCGGCACATCTTCAGCCTGAATCACATGCCCCTTGCGGAAACGGGCATCCTTCGTCACACCCTTGATAATCTGGGTTAAATCATGGCAGAGAATCTGCCCAACCGCGTCCTCTGTACGCATTTCCTTCATAAAAAAACTCTCCCTATAATACAAAAAGACTATCCTCTCCATGCGAAAAAGGATAGTCTTCACCTAATGCCAGACTACGGTAAACAGAGATACCCCTTTTCAAAATGGAAGGTCCTGCCGTTTCCAGCAGGGCCCCGGCGCAATATCATAGCCGCTTAACAGCCTGCCTTAGATATTTTTGCTCGGAGTTATATACGTTTGCTCTTATTCGATATTATACACTATTTTACCGATTTGTGCTTGTAGTTTTTTTACCGTATTAGCCGATTTTGTATACATAACTTTACAACTTGACACATCAATCGTCAAAGGCTATAATGACCTCATAAGCAAACAGGACAACGTTGTCCCCCGCATCAGGTACCGGATGCGGGGGATTTGTGCGTTCATAGCGTTTTGGACAAAGGCGTCCATAGGGCAGTATCTTTCTGCGCTATGGGCGCTTTTCCTGTTTGCAGGTTCTTCTTTTGGCTATTGGAAAGGAATGATTATGATGATGGATACCGGCGATACCGCATGGGTACTCATTAGTGCCGCTTTGGTCTTTATCATGACTCCCGGCCTGGCGTTCTTCTATGGCGGCATGGTGCGGAGCAAGAACGTACTCACCACGATTATGCAGAGTTTCTTCGTACTGGCACTTATCTCCGTGGAATTTATCCTCATTGGTTATACGATGGCCTTCGGCCCGGATGTGAACGGCTTTATCGGCAGCCTTGACAAAATCGGCCTTACGGGAATCGGCCTCAAGGTTATGGAGGGCAGTACCATACCGGAACTGGCGTTTGTCGCTTTCCAGTGCATGTTTGCCGCGCTTACGCCGGCACTCATCACCGGTGCCTTTGCCGAACGCATGAAATTTGCCGCGTTTACCGTCTTTATCCTCTTGTGGGCTGTCTTTATCTACAATCCCATGGCACACTGGGTCTGGGGCGGCGGCTTCCTCGCCGAACTCGGTGCTCTAGACTTTGCCGGCGGACTCGTTATCCATATCCTCTCCGGTGTATCGGGCCTTACCATCTGCCTGCTGCTGGGCAAGCGGCATGGCTATCAGCATACGGCCATGCTGCCGCATAACCTGCCCATGACGGTCTTAGGCGCTGCGCTTCTCTGGTTCGGCTGGTTCGGTTTTAACGCGGGCAGCGCCTTGGGCGCTAACGCCCTTGCCGCCAATGCCTTTATCGTAAGTCAGGCGGCAGCGGCTGCCGCCGCGGTTTCCTGGGTGCTGGTGGAATGGAAGGTCAGCGGCAAGCCCACTATATTGGGCGCTGTCTCCGGCTGTGTGGCCGGCCTTGTCGCCATCACTCCGGCTGCCGGTTTTGTAACACCTATGCCCGCAGTGCTTATCGGTCTGCTTGGCGGCGTAATCTGCTACTTTGCCGTAGCCGTTCTCAAGGAAAAACTCGGCTATGACGATTCCCTCGATGCCTTTGGCGTGCACGGCATCGGCGGCACCTGGGGCGCGATTGCCACCGGGCTTTGGGCAACCACCGAAGTCAATCCGGCCGGCGCTAACGGGCTGTTCTATGGTGACACGCACCTTTTCACCGCGCAGCTTATTTCCATTGCCGCAGCTTATGCGCTGGCTATTGGCGGTTCCTTTGTTCTCTACCAGCTCGTTCGCAGCTTTATGGAAACCCGCGCCGATGAAGCCGAAGAACTTACCGGCCTGGATATCGTGGAGCACGGCGAACGCGGCTACACCCGCGGGGTGCTAACCTCCAGCCCGCTTCTCGGCTCCTTCGAAACCTCCAGCGAGATGCTGGCCAATACCGTCATGCAGATGAATATGGCGGAGAAAGGATGATTGCCATGCTGACTAAAATCGAAATCATCACCCGTTCCACGAAACTCGATGACCTGCTGCGCGCCCTCAACCGCATCGGCGTCATGGGCATTACCGTAAGTCAGGTCTTCGGCTGCGGCCTGTCCAAAGGCCATCAGGAAATCTACCGCGGCAAGAAATATGATGTAAAACTCGTGCCCAAGATAAAAGTAGAAACCGTAGTTTCCGAAATCCCCGTGCCTACGGTACTCGCCACCTGCGAAGGCGTCCTGCGTACCGGCCAATTCGGTGACGGCAAGATTTTCGTCACCGAACTCAAAGACGCCGTCCGCATCCGCACCGGCCAGCACGGCAACGAGGCAATAAGGGATATTCCGGGGGAGAAAAAAGAGGGCATCAGTGCCTAAACGGCCTGTGTTCCATACATAAGACCATTTGACAAAAGGCCCGCTGACCGTTCCGTCAGCGAGCCTCTTTGCGTATTTATTAAGCTGTTTCCCAAACAATTTTCTTGGCCCCCGGCGGCATTTTCACCTGCTTGTTATAGGCAATGCTCTTAACCGTGGCATCAGCCACTTCCTCAGGTGTTGCTTCGGGATTTCTGCGGATTTCGTACACGCCATGGGATGCCTGTTTGATGGCATAGGACTGCGGCGTATGGAACTGCAATTCCGTTCTGACTCCCGCAGGGCTTAGAAGCTGTACATTGATGCCCTGATAGAATTTGCCGCCCCAGGCATTGCGAAATTTCACTATTTTATAACCGCCCGCCGTGAGTTTTTTCATCGCTTCCGGCACGCGGCGGCTGTAATCTTCATCTTTGATGACCAGTGTATAACGCAACACATCACTGATACCATCAGCGGCCTGCCCTAAATTTACGTTATCCTTCACCGCATCGGCCAGAATCTTCTGCATCAGGCTGTCCTCCGCCTTGATGCGATGTTTGAGACCGATAAGGTATGCGCCTTTTTGCTCCAAAGCCCGCATATCCCGCGTAACATCCGGCTCTGCCGCCTGTGCTTCGGCAATCAGGCTCTGGGCCAGCACCGTCATGGTCACAACCATCACGGCAGTGATTTTGGTCAGCGAAGCCTTGACATATTGCAGACGCATTTTACTCATCATATTGCTGGTTATATTCTTGCTAATCTTCTTCATCTGGTTCATAATCTTGTTTCCTCCAGACTTGCAAACCTTTGAACAAGACAAAGTATAACAGAAATAAATGAAAATATGATGATTGACATTGAAAACAATCTGAAAAGAAAAAAGCCCTCAGAAAATGAGGACTTTTTCCTTTATGCCATTAAACCAACAACAGCGCCCAGCAAATTGGCATCATTGCCATACTGGCAGGGCAATAACTTAGGCTTAATCCGCGCCACTTCTACTTTGTCCAGTATTTTCTGCAAGCGTTCAGCAATCGCCGGAATAAAGTCCGGACGGGTACTGATGGCCCCGCCAAAAATGATGGCCTCCGGGTCATACATATATTGAATATTGTAAACCGCCCGTGCCAGATATTCATACATCTTATCGATAAGGCGGACAGCATCCGCATCTCCCTGCTCGCGAAGGTCATAGACCATGCGGCCATCATAAGTATCTTCTGGCACACTGCGCAAAGCTGCCAGCTGACGGCACAGGCCGCCGGTAGAACCTACATTGCTGAGTATTTCGTAATCATCATTCATGACCATATAGCCAAATTCCCCGCCATGCTGATGTGAACCATGAATAACTTTTTTATCTTGTACCAAGGCGCCGCCCACGCCAGTGCCAATCACCAGATAAGCCAAATCCGTAAAGTCCCGGCCTGCACCAGTCCACGCCTCACCTAATGCCGCACAGTTCGCATCATTTTCCATGACCACGGTCATGCCCAGCCGTTCTGACAAAGCCTGCCGGATGGGAAAATCATGAATATAATCTATAGCACTGCTGCCGCCGATAATTCCTGTGTCATTGTTCACTGCGCCCGGCATACTAAAGCCCGCGCCACCGACTTTTTCAGCAACCTGCAAACTTTCCTTAACCCTGATTACTTCCCGATAAAAATCCGTTAAAGTTTTCGGCGTCTTAAAACTGCCTTTATCCCGGAGATTGCCCGCACTATCCACCAGGGCGTATTTCACACTGCTGCCCCCAACATCATAAGCCAAGTAATTCATTTTTAGTCACACTCCTTAATTTAATTATAGCAATAACGGCACAGTCAAACAGCATCTGCGAGCAATTCCGGTACACTGTTTCATAAAAGCTAGCCAAAAAAAATCTATTTTGAAATTCTGCCACATTTTCTGCAGAACGATTATTGCCAGCTCCTCAGAAGCGAAAATCCCGCTTATCCGAATGTTTAATGGCTTCGATATGCTCGGCGGCAATCTGCCGTACTTTTTCTTTGGGGATTTTCTTTAGTTCTTCCTCAATCAGCTTATAGCCCAGTTCCCTTGTCTCCTCACTGGCGTAGTCGGTGAGGTATTCGGTAAGCGTCATCAAAGCATTGGGTGTACAGCAGTTCTGTATCTGCCCGCTCTTGCAAAGACTCATAAAGCGGTCGCCCGTGCGACCCTCCCGATAGCAGGCGGTGCAGAAGGAAGGAATATGCCCGGTTTCCATCAGCCACTTGATGACCTCATCCAGCGTGCGCTGGTCGGACACATTGAACTGTTCCGTATCCGTGGGGCGTTCCTTCTCCGTATAACCGCCCACGCTGGTACGGCTGGCGCCGCTGACCTGACTGATGCCCACCTGCAGCATCTTTTCGCGCACCTGTTCGGACTCACGCGTGGAGATAATCATGCCGGTGTAGGGCACGGCCAGGCGGATACAGGCGGCAATCTTGGTGAAAATCTCATCGCTGATGGAGTTATCAAAGGCATCGGGGTCGATATCATCCGCCTTTTTCACGCGCGGCACGGAAATGGTATGCGGCCCGACACCATGCACCGCTTCAAGATGTTCGGCGTGCATAAGAAGTCCCGCAAACTCGTACTTATAGCCTTCCAGACCAAAGAGCACGCCCAGCCCCACATCATCAATGCCGCCTTCCATAGCCCTGTCCATGGCTTCCGTATGGTAGGCATAATCATGCTTCGGCCCCGTGGGATGAAGCCGCTCGTAACTTTCCTTGTTGTAGGTTTCCTGAAAGAGAATATAGGTGCCAATGCCCGCCTCTTTAAGCCTGCGGTAATTTTCCACCGTGGTCGCGGCGATATTCACATTCACGCGGCGGATGGCACCGTTCTTGTGCTTGATGCTATAGATGGTATGGATACAATCCAAAATATAGTCCAGCGGATTGTTCACCGGATCTTCCCCGGCCTCAATAGCCAGCCGCTTATGCCCCATATCCTGCAAGGCAATAACCTCTGCCTTTACTTCCTCCTGCGTGAGTTTCTTGCGGGGGATGTGCTTATTCTGCCCATGATAAGGACAGTAGACACAGCCGTTGACGCAGTAATTGGAAAGATACAGCGGCGCAAACAGTACAATGCGGTTGCCGTAAAACGCCTGCTTGATTTCCTCGGCGATTTCATACATGCGGGCAATCTTAGCCGGGTCTTCGCAGGCCAGCAAGACCGATGCTTCCCGATGGCTCAGCCCTCTGCAGGTATAGCCCGTACCGGTCTTAACCGGTCGGGCTTTTTCCAGTATTTCATCAATTAAAGCATAGTTTTCCTTATTTTCTTCCGCATAAGCAAGGGTTTTGCGGATTTCCGTATCATTGATAAATTCTTCGGCACGCAAAGAATGGGGATTGTACGCATACATCGTGATCATCTTCCTTTCGATTGCTCAAAAGCTCTCCAATCACTAGTATAGCACAATCCCCACAAAATGCTGACGCTTTAAATTCACAATTACATCTTTAAGATCATTTTGCTGCGCTGCCAATACGCTTATCTACCTCTTTATAGAAGTCTCCCAGAATTCTGCGTAAGGCATTGCCATAACGTTCTGAGTCCTCTTCCACAGCAGATTTCGTCAATATGGTTTTGCCCGTCTGAGAATCCACTAAACGCAAGTCCATCCCGACCCGATACCAGAATGTATTATATCCGTTATAATCGGTAATACCGGTTTTATAGTATTCACGTCGGCCTTCATGTTCATTGCCCTTTTTATCGTACCATTTAAATCTTTCCGTATGGTCATAATACAGTGCTGTTGTCGCCCGTGGAGGAATCCATGTTTCACCGCGCTGATAGCACGTTACCTGGCCGGTAACATAGTAACGTCCGCCATTTGGGGAATAATCGACTTTTACGCGTTTCAACCGGTCACCGGCTTCATCCTTGAACGCATAGTAAATCGTCTTGATGGCAAATTCATCGTTGACCGCACTGGCAGGCAAGGACAAATCGCGGAACCCCATTGTGGGGGCATTTGCAGGAACGTTTTGAGGCTTATCCTTCTTCAAACGGTTCCAGTCGCCGGTAAAATTTTTGGTAATTATATCAAAAGCATGCTCTTTTGTCTTATTGTAGCAGCGATAATAATCGATCATGGTCATCGCTTTCCTGCCTGTATAAGCATCATAAAGCACGAAGTCCATATCGATCATGCGCAGCGGCAAATCTTTCGCCGGAATCATATGCGACTGCCACCAGCTTCTATGACTTAGACGGTAACGATCTCCATGTGGTCCATTCTTCTCATCATAGTAGCTTTCCATCCGGACATTGACCCATGTTGCCGGAGAATGGTCAATACGTTCCTTTTCCCAACGCAGACGGGGAACCAGGTAACCATCTGCCGCCGTAAGTTCCTTGACCGCCTGAAAGCGCTCCTCCTCTGAATTGAAATGCCGATCTAAAGCCTGATACTTAGGCTCCCGCAGGATGTGTTTCTGTTCTTCCGTGAATACCTTGCTGAAGCCCAAAAAATTTGTTTTCTTAATGCGTTTATTGGCTCGTTTATGCAGGATATTATTGTAAATCATGGAATCCTCAGCCGAGGCATTCTCTATGGGAAACAGGATAATCTTCTTAAACTGATTTGCCTGTACCTCGGCGTTTTCATCCATCCAGATATTACCTTCAGCGCCAACAACCTTCATGGAAAACGCCATTGCCAACACCAAACCGGGAATAATCTTTTTTAAATCCATTTCCAAAACTCCTAAACAATAAGCATTTATACAGCAGCCAAAAACTGCGCCGCCAAATTCTGTGCAGCTATATCCAGTGCACTATTTAACGCATCCCCAAGACCATTGTCCTTGCGATGCAAAATAACATTGTATTTGAGCTCACTCTTTCGCCGTGAATTTGCTGTTGTAACAAAAACCAAAGCTCCGCTGCGGGCATCCATAACCCGCATGCTGATTTCCACATGGACTGTGCCATCCTTGCCGCCCACTCCCAAAACACCGCTTTGTGCCCTGATATTGCTGACATTGGTGATAAACCCCAAGATAATATAATCCGCCTGCTTTTGCAATTCCAAATTAATCCGGCCCTCTCCCAGCTGATTGATAAGCGCCGTTTCATCCATGCGGGCCCGGCTGGCCGTTTCATCATTATCCACGATACTAAACTTAGGATTCCCCGCCAATTCCGCATAAAGCGCTTCGCTGACTACCTGCCCCATCTCCTGAAAGCTGGTATCAATATCGGTCATCGTAATAGCGGATTTACTGATGCGGCTTTGAAATCCTGCCAGCATGACTACCGGTGCAGCCAAAGCCTGATTGCCATGTGCGGCCAGCATCACCAAAGTCATCAGCATGATAATCAATTTTCTCATTTTACTGCACTGCTTTCATGCCATTTTTGACCATGTCCTTGACAATATCATCCGTCTGCGCTTCCATGACATGGTTCAATAGTTCATCCACATTCATGCCCTTGCCCCCCTGTACCAGAGCCAGATTATACAGCTGTGCCGTTTTCCTGTTTTCGCAGTGTCCTTCGTACACACGGCCGGTACTGGCGTTAATCAGGTAATAATCCAGCGCAGCCTTCATCTTCTTGCCTCTGTTTTCCTTCGTGGTATGCGAAGCAAACAGGCCATGTTTCAGCCGCACATCCACATCTTTTACATTCACAAACAGCAGATAGGCAGCACCATATTTTTCCGCAATTCTTCGGGCTGCGGGCTGTACGCCCTGCGAGAGAAAATACGTTTGTTGCGGTTGTTTTTTCCATGCAGCCACGCGTTCGTCATCATAGAAAACCTTGCGGCCCATGGTCTCATCTGCATAACGCACCAATTTAGCCGCTGCATAGCCATGTTCAAATTGATGACCATGTACAATGGCATCCATATGAATTTTGGATAAAACCGCCCCTTCCCCGGAAGCCCCTTCACTATGGCGGCCCTCCTCATTGGTAACCGTAGCATTGCTTATAGCCATCAGATTCTGCTGATTCAACTCCTGACGAAGTTTATCCGCAAAATTTTCAAAGGCACTGGCTTTCAGCTCATAATCGCCATAGCTTTGAATCTCGCCAATAAAGATTTTCACTCCTGCATTCCGGCTGTCAAAAAGCCCCGCCGCTTCCGTTTGGCTCACTGCAGATATCATCATACACAAAGACAAAATCCACCCTAAACAAGCTCTCCTCATTGCCTATCCTCCCGTATCAGCGCTTTCTGCCCGGTGCCGCTGCCCGTCCTTCCATTTTGGCAATCATGCCGCGGGGGCCATTGATTGCATCATCAATCGCAGCCCGAAGCGCATCATCAAGCAGCCTGCTGTCCAGTTCTGCCGTACCAATGCGGATAATTTTCAGCGGAGCTTTGACCAGCGTATTCTTCACCTTTCCCCGGCCTGCCACAGCCATAGCTACCTGTCCGGTTTCCACATCAACCAGCCGCATTGAAATCGATGCGGTTACCTGAAAGCGCTCGGTTCCTGCCCCTACTACACTTGTTTCTGCCTTGCGCGTAGTCACCGCATTAATACTGCCCATCAGCAGGAAATCCGCCGTCTTGAGCTGCCCCGGCATATTCGGATCAGCAACCAATCCCGTGTTGCCCAAGGCCAGCTCATCGGTGATTTCTCTTAGCCGGTTGCGTTCCACCAACTCAAAACGACCGGCATCCAACAATGTTTCATAGGCATAATCCGACACCGAAATCAGTTCTGCCCGATCAAAATTCTTGTCCACAATCCCCTTGTTCTGGAAGTTCAGCACCGCTATGCGGGGATTATCCAGCAATGTCCTTTGACTTGCCTGACACATAGTTCCCCAAAGGACTATGCACAAACAGGACATTATCCAAACTATTTTTTTCATAAAATACCTGCTCCTTTATCTGCGGGACACAGACATCTTCACCGTATTGTTGGTCATCCCAGCTACGAAGAAGCCCAGCCTGCTGGTACTTTGCAAAAGCTGCATAAAAACATTAGGCTTCAGCGTGGTATCTACGGACAAAACTGTTTTTACTCCCTGTTTTTCCCGCAGCGTTACATTCTGTACACCGCTGACCTGACGGATATCCTGCAGCAGCTGTTCAACAGCAGTATAATCTGACGTATGAACCTCCAGCTGCAAATGCTGGCTGGTATCTGCGCTGAAATGACGGAACTTTTCTTCCAGCTTCCGGGCTGCTTCAGCAGCAGCCTTTTCCAAAGCTCTCTGCTCAGCCATTTCATTGCTATTCTCCACACCTTTAGCCGAAGTCGTATAGGTTCCCACTATTTCTCCGGTATCAAATTTAATGACCTTGACATTCAGAATCGCATTGCCGGATTTCAACAGAGTCGGCGCATAACCGCCGTTGCCATCCGGCAGAGAAATCTCCTGCGACTGTAAGCGGGTACGGCCAATCACCAGATAATCTGCTCCCAGCGTGCTGCCAATGGCCGAAATTCCCGTTGTTCCGTTATAAATCTGGTTGAGCAGTACAGCATTGTTAAGCTGGCTGGCCACACCGGCATCCACTACATGTGAAAAGCCCAAAGTCAGCAGATGGTCATTCAACGCAGACTCCGAAATCAAATCGTGCCCCTGAACATTGCCGTACGAATCCTGCTTCAGAATAACTACTGCAATCCGCGGGTCATTAAGCATCATAATCATATTCAAGCGGCTCATCAACTGAGCATCGGGGTCTGTATTCACATCCACCCGAGCCTTGATACGAAGCATACCGTCCTCGTTCCGCTGACTAAGCACTTCAATGCCTGTGACAAAGCCCTGCGATTTGGTATAGATTTCATCCAACTGTACCATGGCATTGCTGACCAAGGTCTGCGCATTCACCAATGTACCCACGACTTGTTCCACCGCATTCCGTGATGCGTCACGCATAGCGCTGTCTTTATCCACGCCTATGCCATCCACCATAACCTGTTGAGCCGATACCGGCGCTCCTATAATCACCAGCGCAGCGGTCACCGCAAGACATATTTTTTTAAAAAAAACCATTCCAACACCCCTATCTTTTTTTCGAACCCATACCCGTTTCTCTCCCCTATCGGTGTCTAGCATATCATAATTTTCTAACTTTAACAATAATTATTGCTGTGTTTGCTATACCGATGGTACAACAAACACAGCAATAAACCTCTTTTATTCAGCGCTGCTATGAAGCCACACGCCCTAGACCCGAATCAGCTTAATATGCCGCCGGCAATAGCGGTAAAGTATCCCGATAAAAATGCCGGTTATCAGCCAGCTGACGGGATAGCAGGCCATCAGCGTGCCATAGTCCGGGCTGGCAGGGAAAAGCGTATAAAGCCAGGTAATCCGCACACCGCAGATGCCCACGAGCGCCAAGAGTGCGGGGGGCAGGGAAAAGCCATAGCCGCGCAGGGCACCGGACAATACATCGATAAACACCTGCAAAAATTGCGGTGCCACGATATACCAAAAACGGATAATGCCCAGTTCCACGACTGCTTCATCCGCATTGAAAATGGACAGGAATTCCCGGGCAAAGCCGATAACGATAACGCCCATAAGCACGGTAAAAGCCACGTCCAGTCCCAACCCTACCCGGGTAATCTGGAAACAACGCGGCAGATTGCCCGCGCCATAATTCTGACTCACAAAGGTAGTTGTTGCCTGTGCAAAGGCGTTAAGCACGCAGTAGACATTGACCTCAATGGCAAACGCCGCCGCCGAAGCCGCCATGGCATCCGGCCCCAGACTGTTCACCGCCGCCTGAATCAGAATGTTCGAGAACGAAAAGACCATGCCCTGAATGCCTGCGGGCAGACCAATGGCGACAATATCCCGCAGCAGACGCCCATCCAGACTAAAGCCGTCAAAATGCAGACGCAAAATATCCTGCGAGTGGGTCAGGAACCAAAACAGGATAAACGCGCTGACGCCGGTAGCCGCAACCGTAGCAAGCGCCACGCCCATAACGCCCCAGCCCCAATAGACAAAGAGCAAATCCAAAGCGATATTGACCACACTGGCCACTGCCAAAGCCAAAAGCGGTGTGCGTGTATCACCACGGGCACGCAGAATAGCCGCTTCAAAGTTATACATCCCGATAAAAGGCAGTCCCAGCAAATACACCCGCAAATAACTTTCTGCCATCTCCTCGACTTCAGCCGGCACTTCCAGCCAGTTGATAATCGGCGCAGCCATCAGCTCACCAAAGGCAAGCAGGGCAAAGCCGGTTGCCACCGCCAAGGCAAAGGAAGTCTGCACCGCTGTGCCAACCTTTTCCGGCTTCTTCGCCCCGATAAAGCGGGCAATCACCACATTAGAACCTAATGACAGCCCCATAAACAGATTGACCAATATACCGATAACGGAGATATTATTGCCCACCGCTGCCATGGCGTTTTTGCCCACGAACTGCCCCAGCACCGCCACATCTGCCGCATTAAAGAGCTGCTGCAGCACACCGGTGAGCGCCAGCGGAATGGCAAAGATAATCAGCTTATCCCAAAAGGAACCATGAAGCATATCCATGTCCTTGGTGTTCAACATTATATTCACCCCAATATATTTGTGACAAAGTTAAAATGCTATATTATTATAACGCACTCCCTAAAATAAACAACACCCGCCAAAAAATTTTCTCCGGGTACTTTGCCTATCTCAATTTTATGTTACAATAGGTGCAGCGATTTAACCAAAAAATAGTTCGATATACATAGGAGGTACATGATGGAAAAACTCGGATTCATCGGCATGGGAAATATGGCACAGGCTCTAGCCGCAGGATTCATTAATGCCGGGGCGATTGCCAAAGATAAGGTCTATGCCTTTGCCCCCAATCAGGAAAAACTGGCCAAAAACGCCGCTGCTATCGGCTTTACACCGGTAAAGACCGTGCAGGAACTGGCAGACACCTGCGATACGCTTGTAATGGCCTGCAAGCCCTATCAAATTGAAGAAGTCTTAGCAGAACTTGGCGATAAA
>DJYL01000085.1 GCA_002448495.1 Pseudoselenomonas ruminantium
TGATTAAATTCGGCGTAGAGTTCACGCGTCGGGTCATAGGACACATTCAAAAATTCCCCTGACCCTTTGCTGTCCGCATTATTTGCCGCCTGTTCACTGCCGCAGCCGGCAAAACCAACTGCCGTAAGTATTCCTAATGCCACACTTGCCGTTTTCCACCACTTCATTATGATTACCTCCCCAACATAAATATAAATAATTTCCTATATAAAATAAGAGGCTCCACAAAATTCCCCGCAAGGAATTTGTGGAACCTCCAATTTTTTTGGTCAGTTCACTGAACCGTATTTACTTCACACAAGCATTTAACACTTATGTTCATTTGCGATGACCTTATATTACACTATTACACCTATCATGTCAATAGGCAAGGCAAAATTTTACCTCCGTTTCCTCTGCAGCCGTATCCTCTATCACCGCCTGGTCGAGCACAAAATGAATGAATTCATCTACAGCGTCCTGACTTGGCACCTTGGCAGTGTACATCTGATTGCCCATCTGCGGTACCATCATTTCCGGCATGCGCTCACACATGACAAGCTGTGCGCCATAGCGCTCCATGATTTCGGCATGGGTATGCACATACTGATGGCAGTCACGGCGGCTGGCATAGACACAGTAGCAATGCTCACCGCTGTCCGGCAGTTTCCGATAGTTGTCCGTCACCATGTCCGCCCAAACCTGATATACATCGGTGGAGTGGGCAAAGTCAATCATATCCGGCGTATAGCCGCCCGCAGGGCGCATATTGACTTCGAGCCCTACAAAATCCCCAACATCGCCCAAGCCCGCCTTTGCCTTGGTCAAGCGGAAAAATTCCAGATGGACAAAGCGGCTCTTGACGCCAAACGCCTTGACCGTAGCCCGACCTACGCCTTTTAACTCTGCCGGGGCATGCGCAGCCGTATAATAGGATAAGTCCAGCTGTTTGAGCACGATATCCATAACCGAAGGTGGCCATACCGTCATGGACTCCAACAGCGGCTTGGAATCCGCATCGATAATGGCATCATAAGAACAGATATCCCCGGTGATAAACTCCTCCATCACATAGGGCACAGGCAGATTTTTGGCAAAGAATTCCTGCAAGTCCCCATCATTTTCAAGCTTGAATGTATCGCAGGCACCAACGCCCACATCCGGCTTGACGATTACCGGGTAATCCACTACCGCGATAAACTTCCGCGCCGCTTCAATGTCCGTGATTTTATGCAGACGCGCCGTCGGCACACCCGCCTTGGCATAAAACTCCTTCATGGCGGACTTATTCTTGATGCTGGCAATATTTTCATACTGGTAACCCGTGGTCACATGAAAATCCGTGCGCAAACGGGCATCCTGCTCCAGCCAGAATTCGTTATTGGACTCAATCCAGTCAATCTTCCCGTGCTTAAAGGCAAAATACGCCACCGCGCGGTACATCTGGTCATAGTCCGACAAGTCCGGCACGAAATAGTATTCCGTCAGGGAATCCTTCAGCCGCTTGTCCAACGCATCATAAGGACAGTCACCAATCCCCAGCACATTCACGCCATTTTTATGCAGGCGGTCACAGAAATTCCAATAATGCTTGGGAAAATGCGGGGAAATAAATACAAAATTCATTTGCCATTAGCCTCCAATTCTTGTTTCACCCAGCATATAGGGCAGGAAGTACAAAATCTGCTTCTGCCACCAACACCAGTCGTGATTCACATCATAACCCCAAAAATCCGTCCAGCCATGAATCCCCTTGGCGTGGAAAATATCGCCCATAATGGCAGTCGTACGGCGGCCTTCGTCTTCCCAAGCGCCCTGACCGACACAGAGAATGATGGGCTTTTCGTTGTACTGCCGGATATACGGATGGTCAGGCGGCATCTGCGCCAAAAAATCCATCGGCGAGTTTTCATAGAGCGTTTCATTCAGCCAGCCATCAAAGAAGAACTTGGCATCGTAAACGCCCGACAGGGACAATATCCCCGCAAAAAGTTCCGGACGGCGCAGGAACAAGATTGCTGCATGCAGGCCGCCCAAACTGCAGCCGGTCACGATGGGCAGTCTGCCCGTGCCATTCCTGTCCGCGATAAAGGGCAAGACCTCCGCCACGATATAGTTATAGTACGCTTCCTGACGGTTGGCACGCCAGCCCTTATCTCCCCAGATATTTGACCAGGTTTCCGTATCCACCGTATCCACGCAAAAGAGCTGTATCCTGCCTTCATTTAGATACCCAGACAGCGTATCAATCATGCCGAAGTTCTCGAAATTATCGCTCATGGCATCCTGCGTGGGAAACACCAGTACCGGCGTTCCCTTGTCCCCATAGATGCGGATGCTCATATCCCGCTGCAAGCGCTCACTGTACCAACTGATATGTTCTTTTACCATAGTTCATCATCCCCTTATCTTATCCCCTCTTAAGAAAAACTCCAGACATTTCCCGTCTGGAGTTTACCCGCTATTTATCTTTGACTTGTCAAATACCATCGCCATCCATAAACCGCTGTTTTTCCAAACGGTCAAAATGGGTAACTATACCCTGTTTTACGATGATGCTCAAGCGGCCATAATAGAGGCTGGCAAGCTCTCGCTCAATGGTACGGCGCAAATTCCGCTCGGTATCCTCCGACCATTCCGCAGGCTTAGGAATGCCCTGCCAAGGATGCACACGCATCTTTTCGGTACGCTCCACCTGAATCAGAACACCATTTTGGGCAATCAGTACCACTTCCCCGAAGTACAGGCCCCGTAAAACCGACATAATGTAATTCAATACATCAACAGGTACATCCTTCATACACATCTCTCCTTTGGGAGCTGGCAAGAAATATGTTCTCCATCTTACTCGCCTAAATTCGCCTATACTGCGTTGTCGTCATTCGACATAGCACCGCTATGTCTCAATCCTCCGCCTTGTCTAGACGAATTTATTCTTCGCAATCTGCACAATGTATTTCTTGCCAGCTCCCGATGACGATAGCATTATGTTACACTATTACACCTATTATGTCAATAGGTGTAATTGAAAATGTTAATTTTTGCTGAAATGTCATCTAAGCAAGATGTTTTTTCCCACCTCCAATTACCGCTGCAAATACTTCAAGGCGTAATGGATATGCAAATCAGCGGCAATGTCTACCGCTGCTTCTGCCGGAGCCAGCTTCTCACTATGCAGCACGCGGGCAGAATCAGAACCTTCCTCCGCTACACCTACATGGGCATATACTCCGGGAACATCCCGGAGGTATTCAGCAAAATCATCGGCAGCAAAGCCAAAGACAGGGGCTTCCGAAATCTGCACCTTATCTTCGCCGAGCAATTCCACTGCTGTCTGGGTCACTTCCTCCCGAACTGTTTCATCATTGATTATGGCACGGGCAAAGCAATCATACTCCACTGCCGCCTGCACGCCATAACCGGACGACACCGACTCCGCCAGCTCCGCGATTTTTTCCTTGAGTTTTTGCCGGTTTTCCTCGGAGAACACACGAAAACTGCCTTCAAGCACAGCGCTGTCAGCGATGATATTATAGGAAGTTCCCGCCTTAAAGGTGCCAATGCCCACATTGACCGGTTCATCCGGAGGCAGGAGTCTCCCCGACAGTTTGGCGATTTCGCCCACCAATACCGCTCCTGCCTGCAAGGCATCTTGGCCCAAATGCGGCTTCGATGTATGGGCTTTCCTGCCTGTAAGAGTTATTCGGAAAAAATCACAGGAGGCCGCATCTTCCCTGCGGGAGAGCACCACCGTTCCCACAGGCACATCCGGGGCAATATGCACGCCAAAAGCCCGATCATAATTTTTGAGCAGGCCCTGCTCCCGGAAAAACTGCGACCCATGACCAAATTCCTCCGCCTGCTGAAAGACCAACAGTACTGTACCTGCAAAGCTGTCTTTCAGCTCGGCAAGTTTCTTCGCCGCCGCTAACAGCGCCGCCGTATGAATATCATGGCCACAGGCATGCATGACACCCGGATTTATCGATTTATAAGGTAAATCCGTCTGTTCCTCAATGGGCAAAGCATCAATATCCGCCCGCAGGAGAATCGTTTTGCCCTTATCGCTATGCCCCTTTATCCGCGCAAAGGTTCCGGTTTTCTCCACTTCCTGATATTCTATGCCAAACTCGGTCAATTTTTCCCGAATGAATTTCGCCGTATTGTATTCCTGATTGCTCAGTTCCGGATGCTGATGCAGCCATCTGCGGCATTCCCGGGCAAATCTGCTGTCGCAATGAAACATATCGCTCCCCCCGTTCTCAAATAAAATATTCAATCGTCCGTTCTGCCGTAAGTTTATTGCGGGTGTCAAACAAGAGTACCGCCTCCCGCTCCCCTGCACGCCCCAAAGCATACGGCGCAACATCCTCCCGGTTAAAGCAGGAAAAAGGCACAACGCGGTTATAGGACAGTGGCTGCGACAAGGTGCATACAATCTCCTCACCGAACGGATTTTCCGTCATATAATACGGGTCAAAAAGATAAATCTTTTCCCCATCCCGCTTAGTCAGCAATACATAATGTTCCCCGTCCATATACAGGCGCACGACCACCACGCCGCCACGGTTCAAGGCATCCACCACCAGACTGTTCTCGCCTAAATACACCGCTTTGCCGGAAAGATACTGGCTCTCGATAGGCAAAAGCCCTGCCTCCCCCACACCGGACAGCCAGCGGGACAAGAACATCATTGCCATGCGGGAAGTGCCGTTTTTGCCGGGCACACCGCCTTTGCCATAGCAATCCAGCGAATAAATCATGATGTTGCGCAGGATTTCCGGCTGAATTTCTTCGCGCTCAAACAGATAGGAAATCGCGTTGAGCATGGAGGTCGGCCCGCAATCATACTCCGATACCTGATAACGCAAGGGATTTTTCATAAACAAGCCACCTCTCATATATACCGAATAAAAAAGAGGTTTTGCACAGAATTCACGTTCTTGCAAAACCTCCGGTTATCCAGTCAGTTCTTTCGTCCACCTGACGATGACCTTATGTTACAAGATTACGCCCATTATGTCAATAGGCTTAATCTTAATTTGCCAAAAATATTTTCCCACCGCCGATAATATGGCCCTGCTCATCGTAAAATACCGCCGACTGGCCCGGTGCCGGAGCGCGGACAGGCTCGGCAAAGTTTATCTTTATCTGGTCGTCAGCGATGCGCTGCAAGCTGGCCGCCGCACCTGCATGGTGGTAGCGTATCTTTACCTGCGCCGCAACATCTTCGCCTTCTACCACCTCGCGCGACATAAAGCAGAGGTCTTTACAGAAAACGTCCTGCGTATACAGACCTTCCTCACCACTGATTACGACTTCATTGGCGGCAGCGCGTATCTCCTTGACATAGGCGGGATAGCCTAACACCAGCCCCAGGCCTTTCCGCTGACCGACGGTATAATGAATGATTCCCTTGTGCTGTCCCAAGACCTTGCCCGTTTCATCGACAAAATTTCCCACCGCCGTTAAATCTTTGTCGCTGTATTCTTCAATATAATCGGTGTAGCTGCCCTCCGTCACAAAACAAATTTCCTGCGAATCTTCCTTATCCGCTACATTGAATCCTGCCTTGCGGGCAATGTCCCGTACCTCGGCTTTGGTCAGCCTGCCCAAGGGCAGGATGGTACGCGCCAGCTGTGCCTGCGTGAGCTTATAGAGCATATAGGACTGGTCTTTCTGCTTATCTGCGCCCGCCCGCAGGGTATAACGACCATTTTTCAGCCGCTCGATGATGGCATAGTGACCGGTAGCCACATAATCTGCCCGCATATGCGCCGCCACGCTTAACAGCTGCTCCCACTTCACATAGCGGTTGCATTCCACACAGGGGTTTGGGGTGCGCCCCGCTTCATAATCCGCCACAAATGGCTTCGTCACATAATCATGGAAACATGCCACGGTATTCCAGGGATAATAAGCAATGCCCAAAATATCTGCCGTCCGGGCGGCCTCATCTATCTCACAGCACTTGCTGCTGCCGCTCTCCCACGATTTCAACGTGATGCCGATGACCTCGAAACCTGCCACCTTCAGCAAATATGCCGTCACTGCACTGTCCACCCCGCCGGACATCCCTACAATTACCTTGCCTCTGCTCATCACAAACCTCATCTTCCTCACAAATATAACACTCAACAAACAATGGTATAGTATTAAGCCTAGTATGTCAATAGGTTATAACGATAGATATTGGGGAAAGGAGCAAATGCCAATGATTAACTTCACAGTCTCCGCTGCTTGTTTTGCAAAATTTCATCCAGTGCTTATGTTAATAGCCATTTTCACCGATAATACTATGTGAGGAGTTTTCACGACAAGGGGGGTATTGCGTGATTATTGATGGTACGAAAAACAGCTGTATTGACTTTAGCAAGTCTGTTGGAAAGAAAGTGGGCGAAGGTGGGGATTTCCTTGGCCGATAACATTGCCGGTGGCAACATTTCAAAGCGCTTATGAACGAATTTTCACCAGCAGAGAACGAACCTGCGGCGCCTGTGACAGAAAAAAGCGACCAAATCGCCGAAATCCGGCAGGAAATTGCCAAGGCCGTGGCGATATTTCGCCGTGATTATCAGGCCGCTACCAAAGAAAAGGACTTGCCGCAAATCTGTCTGGACACTTACGATGCCATAATGTCCGGTCTTGACAAGCTCCAAGCCGAATATACAGAACAGAACGCGGCAACGGAAAAATCCGCATGATTTTTACAAGGAGGGAAAATTATGCTTATTGGACGCGCTGCGGATGGCAGCAACCTGAATGTCAGTGCTGCCGTTGATACGGGAAAGGCCGTACAGCAACAACGTGAAAATGACCAGCAAACAACCGAAGCCCCGGCCTATCAGGTGGAATTGAGCGGAGCAAAGGAAAGCTACAAGAGCCATTGGGTAGAAAAAGGCAATACCGCTTACCTGCTCCATCATGCAGACCAGAGCCTTGAAGATGAACTGGCCGAAATGCAGGCTGGCATTGACGAAATCCTGTCCCGGCCAAGAAACGGGATTATCAAAAGCGCCAATGCCTCATTGGATAATTTACCCGATAGTATCGAAACAGTAGACCTTAGCACCCTGCCTAAAGAGGAACTTACGCCGGAATTAAAAGCTGCCATGGCCGAACTTGACCGAATTCCCCCTCCTTGGGCCAATATCAAAATAGACATTACGCCCCGTCCCGACATCACTACGATAAAAAGCCAGCATTATACCTGGACATTTGCCGATGGGCTAAAGGAAAATACCGCCATCAACAAAGCCGTAGATGTGCAAGATACCTCGGATAAACTGCAAAACACCTTAAAGCAGGATAT
>DJYL01000236.1:0-3832 GCA_002448495.1 Pseudoselenomonas ruminantium
ACTAATAAATCGAGGGCTTAACTTCATAAAGAAAAATAAAATGTTCGACATAGAGATTTCTTCTGTATAGTTTTGAATGTGCATAACATTCAAATGAATATCTGGTGACGATAGCTGAGTGGTTCCACCTGTTCCCATACCGAACACAGTAGTTAAGCACTCATACGCCGAAAGTACTTGTCTGGAGACGGACTGGGAGGATAGGGCGTTGCCAGTTAAGTGAGAAGCACCCTGCGGGGTGCTTTTTTCTTATGCCAAAGATTTATTCCCTGCCTGTTCATGTTGTGACACGCAGGGATTTTGTTGTATAATAAATTTTGTGTTTATTATAGTGAAAGAGGCAGTCTGATGGCATTTATAGAGGTTAAAAATCTGACGCATGTATACGGCAAAGGTACAGAGCAGGAGTTTTGTGCACTAAAAGACGTGAGCTTTACCATAGAAGATGGCGAGTTTGTCGCTGTTTTAGGTGCCAATGGTTCGGGAAAGTCTACGCTGGCGCGGCATTTGAATGGTCTGCTGCTGCCAACTGAAGGCGCGTGTCTGGTTAATGACCTGGACACCAGAAAGCCGGAGGATATTTGGGCGATTCGGCGGCAGGTCGGCATGGTATTTCAAAATCCGGACAATCAGCTGATTGCCGGTGTGGTGGAAGATGATGTGGCGTTTGGCCCCGAAAATCTTGGCATGGAGCCGGAGAAAATCCGCCAGCAGGTAACAGAAGCCTTGCGGGCTGTGGGGATGGAGGAGTTCCGCAAGTTTGCTCCGCATCTTTTGTCCGGGGGGCAGAAACAGCGGGCAGCTATTGCCGGAGCACTGGCGATGGACACGCATTGTCTGATTTTGGACGAGTCTACGGCCATGCTTGACCCACAGGGGCGCAGGGAAGTGATGGGCACGGTGGAGCGTCTGCATCAGGAGCGCGGGCTGACGCTTATCTGCATTACGCATTTTATGGAGGAAGCGGCCAAGGCCGATAAAATTCTTGTTATGGAAAAGGGGCAGCTGGTGCAGCAGGGCAGGCCGCAGGAAATCTTTGTCAATGCCCCACGTTTGCATAAGCTGGGACTGGATGTTCCGTTGGCTGTGGAACTTGCCTGGAATTTGCGCAAGGATGGTTTGTCGCTGCCTCAGGATATTTTGCGCAATGACGATTTAGTTGCTGCTCTGGAGGCTTGTTATGTCCATTGAGTTAAAAGATGTCACTTATGTATATATGCCGAAGACGCCTTATGAGCGTGTGGCGCTGGATAAAGTAAATCTGACCATTGAAGAGGGAAGTTTTACGGCAATTGCCGGACATACCGGTTCGGGAAAATCTACATTGGTGCAGCACCTCAATGGCCTCTTGGTGCCATCTGCGGGAGAAGTGCTGGTAGACGGTGTAAATCTTTTGGGAAAAGACAAGGCTGCGAAGATAAAGGCCTGGCATGCGCGTCAGCAGGTGGGCATGGTGTTTCAGTATGCGGAAACGCAGTTGTTTGAAGAAACGGTGGAAAAGGACATTGCCTTTGGCCCATTGAATCAAGGCTTGGAAGAAGCGGAAGTACAGGAACGCGTGCGGGAGGCCATGGAACTTGTGGGCTTGTCCTACAAAGATTATAAGGATGTGTCACCATTTGCCCTGAGCGGCGGGCAGATGCGCCGGGTGGCGATTGCCGGTGTACTGGCTATGCGGCCTAAGTATCTGGTGCTGGATGAGCCCGCAGCGGGGCTTGACCCGCGGGGGCGCGAGGAATTGATGAGCACCATTCAGAAATTGCACAAGAAGTGGAAGCTGACCATTGTTTTTGTATCGCACAGCATGGAGGATATTGCGCGGCTGGCTGATAATCTGCTGGTTATGCAGACGGGAAAACTTCGTGCGGTTGGGACGCCAGCAGAAATCTTTGCCGATGCCCAGCTTTTACAGGAGACAGGCTTGGAGCCGCCGCAGATGATGCAGATTATGCAAAGGCTTCGTGCTGCCGGTCTGCCCGTTAATGAAAACGCATTGACGCCGGAAGCGGGGCTGCAATCTCTCAGGGAGGTTTTTCATGTTAAATAATATTATGATTGGGCAGTATTTCCCCGGTGATTCTTTTTTACACCGCATGGATGCGCGGGTGAAGATTTTACTGCTGCTTATTTTGTTGATTGAAGTATTTGCCTTTACCAGTGCTCCGGTGTATCTCATTATGACGGTGCTCACCTTTCTGATGATTATGATTTCTAAGGTGCCATTGCGCATGGTTCTGCGTTCGCTAAAGCACTTGTGGTGGATTATTCTCTTTACTTTTGTCCTGCACTTATTCAGCCATCCGGGACGGGAGCTTTACCGCATTTGGCAGTTTGTCATCACGCAGGAAGGTGTGGAGCAGGGAGCGTTAATCAGCGTGCGGTTGATGCTGCTGATTATTCTGAGTACACTTCTGACTTTTACGACCAGTCCGCTGAAACTAACAGATGCGCTGGAAAGTCTGCTTTCACCCTTTAAGCGGCTGGGCCTGCCAGCGCATGAGCTGGCCATGATGATGACCATTGCCCTGCGCTTTATTCCGACCTTAATCAGCGAAACGGATAAAATCATGAAGGCGCAGCAGTCGCGAGGGGCAGATTTTGTCACGGGGAGCATTTTGTCCCGGCTGAAAAATATGGTGCCGATTTTGGTGCCCCTATTTTTGTCGGCCTTCCGCCGGGCTGATGATTTGGCGCTGGCGATGGAATCCCGCTGCTATCGTGGGGGCGAAGGCCGTACCCGTATGAAGGAAATGAAACTGGGGAGACTGGATTATGTGGCAATCGGTGTTTTTGCCTTATTTAGTGCCGGATTGGGAGTTAGTTACGCATTATGAAAACGGAGCATAAAGAGGAAATGAAAGCCAGAGCGCGCAATATTGCCTTGAAGGTGGCCTATGACGGCACAGCTTATCATGGTTTTCAGCGGCAGAGTCCGCCGGTGGTGGCGGTGCAGAATGTTTTGGAGCAGAAACTGGCCGTTATCTTTGGCGACAGCATAGAGCTGGCGGCATCCGGCAGGACTGATGCCGGCGTGCATGCCTATGGACAGGTGGTCAATTTTTTCACCAACGGGCGTATTCCCATTGAGCGAGTGCCGCTGGCGGTGAACAGCCTGCTGCCGGCTGATATCGTGGTCAAGGAGGCTTGGGAGGCCGAGGCGGACTTCAGTGCCCGCCATAGCGCCAAGGCCAAAACTTATATCTACCGCATACAGCAGGGAACTACACCGAATCCCTTGACGGCGCGTTATGCGTGGTTTGAACGGCGTAAACTTGATCGGTCAAAAATGCAGGCCGCGCTCGATTTAATCAAGGGCACGCATGATTTCAGCGCATTTAGGGCAGCAGGGGGGGCACCCATGAGCCCGGTGCGCACGATCTATGAGGCCAGTGTGGAAGAACGCCCGGGGGATATGCTCGAATTTACCATTTATGGCAATGGCTTTCTCTATCATATGGTTCGCAATATCATTGGGACGGTGGCGAATGTTGGCTTAGGGCGCATCAGTGTGGCTCGTTTTGCCGAGATCATGGAAAGCCTTGACCGCCATCAGGCCAGTGCCACAGCGCCTGCCTGTGGTTTATATCTCTATCGTGTTGAATATTGATTACGTGCATTTTGTAACAAATCAACTTGCAACACGGGGTTGAATTTTATATAATATGAAAGGAACCTGAAAAAGGTTTATTTTAGGAATCAACTCAGGTGGTGAAACTATGAAGTCCCTTTTGAATGTGGGTATAGATGTGGGCTCCACGACCATTAAACTGGTAGTGCTTGACCATGAGAAGAATATTCTCTACAAGAACTATGCCCGGCATTTTTCAGAAAT
>DJYL01000236.1:3945-8084 GCA_002448495.1 Pseudoselenomonas ruminantium
AAGTTTTCCTTCGCGCTTACCGGTTCGGCAGGCATGGGGATTGCGCAGCGCATTGGTCTGCCCTTTGTGCAGGAGGTTATTGCCTGCGCAGCAGCCGTAAAAAATCTCATTCCCCAGACGGATACCGTGGTGGAGCTCGGCGGCGAGGATGCCAAGATAACCTACTTCGGTGAGGCTCCGGAACAGCGCATGAACGGCGTTTGTGCCGGCGGTACCGGCTCGTTTATCGACCATATGGCCTCGCTGCTCTCGACGGATGCCAGCGGACTTAACGAACTGGCCGCCAAAGGCAGGCAGATTTATACCATTGCTTCGCGCTGTGGTGTGTTTGCCAAGACGGATATTCAGGCCCTGATGAATGATGGCGTAGAGAAAGCGGACATTGCCCTGTCCATCTTTCAGGCGGTGGTCAATCAGACCATAGGCAATCTGGCTCAGGGACGGCCTATAGACGGTCATGTGGCTTTCTTAGGTGGCCCGCTGCACTTTTTGCCGGAACTGCGCAAGCGGTTTATCGAAACGCTGAAACTGGATAATGACCATGTGGTAGATGTGGATTACGGCAATTACTTTGTGGCTATGGGGGCAGCGCTTTCCGAAGAAGCGCAGGAAATCGATGTAGCACAGCTGGAAAAAAGCATTGCAGAGGCGAAAAATGCTGCCGCCGGTGAAACGCGGCAGGCGGATTTTACGCTATTTGCCAATGATGCGGAGTATAAAGCCTTTAAGGCCCGTCATGATAAGGACAAGGTAAAACGCGGGAATCTGGCAGACTATCAAGGGCCGGTCTATGTGGGCATTGATGCCGGTTCCACCACTACAAAGATAACGGCTGTGGGCCGTGATAAGGAAATTCTCTATACGTCTTACGGCAGCAATCAGGGCTCACCCCTTTCCACGGTTGTGCGGGAAATGCAGGAACTCTATAAAGCCCTGCCGGAAGGCACTTATATTGCCAGCACCATGACTACCGGTTACGGTGAAGCCATCGTCAAGGCGGCTCTCCATGCCGACGGCGGCGAGGTCGAGACTTTTGCGCATCTGCGGGCGGCACAGGAATTCTGTCCGGAAGTCACCTTTGTGCTCGATATTGGCGGGCAGGATATGAAGTGCTTCTTTGTCAAAGACGGCAATATCGGCAATATCACGCTGAATGAAGCCTGCTCCGCAGGCTGCGGCTCCTTTATCCAGAACTTTGCCGAAGGTCTGTCCATGACGCCGGCACAGTTTGCGCAAAAGGCTTTGACTTCCAAGGCTCCTGTGGACTTGGGCACGCGCTGTACGGTGTTTATGAATTCCAAGGTCAAACAGGCGCAGAAGGAAGGCGCAGAAGTTGCCGATATTTCTGCGGGTATCGCTTTTTCCGTCATCAAGAATGCGCTGTTCAAGGTCATGCAGTTAAAAGATGTGCGGGAACTGGGCGACCATATTGTCGTGCAGGGCGGTACTTTTTACAATGATGCCGTATTGCGCTGTATGGAAAAACTGCTGGACAGAGAGGTTATCCGTCCCGATATTGCCGGACTTATGGGCGCGTATGGGGCGGCGATTCTGGCACTGGAAAGCGGTCAGGAGCATTCATCTATCCTGCCGCTCGATAAACTGCAGGAATTCCATGTGGAAACCAGCTCCTACCGCTGCAAGGGCTGCGGCAACAGCTGTCTGATTACCATGCAGAAATTCCCGGACGGCGGCAAGTATTTTACGGGCAATCGCTGTGAGCGCGGCGTTGGCGGTCAAAAGCAGACCGAAGAAGAAACGCCGAATATCTATGCCTATAAATACAATCGTGTATTTAAGCATTATCGTCCGTTGGAACATCCGAGCCGGGGAACAATCGGTATTCCGCGGGTGCTCAATATGTATGAGGATTATCCGTTCTGGTTTACCTTCCTGACTTTCTTAGGCTATCGGGTGGAACTGTCGGGCAAGTCCAGCGCGAAGATGTATTACAAGGGCATGGCCACGGTGCCGTCTGATTCCCTTTGCTATCCGGCCAAGATTACCCATGGTCATATCATGGATTTGGTGGAGAAGGGCATCAAGAAGATTTTCTATCCCTGCGCGCCCTATAACATGGAGGACGAGGTGCATGCTTCGGACAATCATTTCAACTGTCCGATTGTGGCGTCCTATGCGGAAAATATCCGTGGGAATATGGATGTTCTGCGCCAGCAGGAAGTAGAATTCATTCAGCCCTTTGTGCCCATAAACGATAAAAAACGCCTGACGGCCCGTCTTTACGAGGAACTCGGCAAGCGGGAAAACATCAGCAAGCAGGAAATCGCCGGGGCCGTGGAAGCAGCTTATGTGGAAATTGCCCGTTATCGCGAAGATGTGCGGGAATATGGCAAAAAGATTCTGGAGCGTATTGAGCATACCGGTGAGCAGGCCATTATGCTGGTGGGGCGTCCCTATCATGTTGACCCGGAAATCAACCACGGCATACCCGAGATGATTCAGTCCTATAAACTGCCGGTGCTCTCTGAAGATGCCGTTTATCATTTGCCGGTCAAGGCGCAGCGTCTGCAGGTGGTCAACCAGTGGAGCTATCATGCCCGTCTGTACCATGCGGCGCAGTTCGTGGCTGAACATCCGAACCTCACGTTGATTCAGTTCAGCTCCTTCGGCTGTGGTCTCGACGCTTTGACCACGGAGCAGGTCAAGGATATTCTGGAAAAACATCAGCGCATCTACACCATGATTAAACTCGATGAGGTATCGAACCTTGGCGCAGCGCGGATTCGCCTGCGGTCCCTGATGGCGGCTCTGGCTCGCAAAAAGCCGATAGCTTATCAGGCGGTGCCGGATATCGAGCGCCCGCATTTTACCGAGGACTGCAAGAAAACCCATACGGTACTGGCTCCGCAAATGGCACCGATTCACTTTGAGCTGTTTAAGACCGTGCTCAACAAGCATGGCCTTAAAGCGGTGATTCCGCCCATGCCGGACAAGCATGCTATCGACACAGGCTTGCGGTATGTGCATAACGATATGTGCTATCCGGCTATCGTGGTTATCGGTCAGCTGATTTCTGCCTTAAAGGATGGTCTTTGTGACCCCGATCATACCAGTATCATGCTGTTCCAGACTTGCGGCGCTTGCCGAGCAACCAACTATCTGAGCGTTCTGCGGCAGGCGTTGAAGCATGCCGGCTTCCCGCAGGTGCCGGTATTCGCCATCCATGGCCTCAAGGAGGAAACAGATTCCTTCCATATGGGGCGTGGCATGCTGGTGGATGCCATCAAGGCAGCAGTGTACGGCGATACGCTCATGAATGTGCGCAACCGCATGATGCCTTATGAAATCACCAAAGGCTCTACGAAAGCACTATTTGATAAGTGGATGGAACGCGCCAAGGAAGAACTCGTCAGAGGGAGTTTCTTCCGCTTCCAGAAAAATATCAAGGCCATGGTCAAGGAATTTGACCATCTGCCCATTGATGAACAGCTTTGGAAACCTAAGGTCGGCATTGTGGGGGAAATTCTCGTGAAGTATCACCCCGTGGCCAATAACCATATCGAAAAAGTTTTGATGGACGAAGGCGCCGAAGTGGTCATGCCGGATTTCGTGGATTTCTTCCTCTATTCGGGCTATGATGCCATTGCCAAGCGCAAGCTTCTGGCCGGTTCCTACAAGGAAGAAGTTTTTGGTAAAATGTTTATCAGGATTTTGGAATTCTTCCGCCGTCCCATGAAAAAGGCACTTAAAGAGAGCCGCCATTTCACGCCGCCGCATTCCATCTACCAGACTGCCGAGATGGCTTCCCGTCATGTAAGTCTGGGCAATATGGCCGGCGAGGGATGGTTCCTGACCGGTGAAATGGTCAAGCTCATTGACTCCGGCGTACCCAACGTGGTCTGCCTGCAGCCCTTCGGCTGCCTGCCCAACCATATTACAGGCAAGGGCGTGATGCACGAGCTGCGCAATGCCTACAAGGGAGCTAACATCACGGCCATCGATTGTGATGCTGGTTCGAGTGAAGTCAATCAGCTCAACCGTCTCAAACTCATGCTGGCCGTAGCTAAAGAACGCGGGTCCAAGCAGGAAAAACAAGAGCATAACGATGCGGTGATGAATCGCTGAAATAATTTGCCCCGTCAATATTGACGGGGCAAATTTATATATTGTTTGTAGCT
>DJYL01000083.1 GCA_002448495.1 Pseudoselenomonas ruminantium
GCTTGTCAAAAGCTGCGGAAAAACACTACCAGCCCCCACGGCTTAGTTTTATCTTTTGATGGATAAGCTTCTACAAATTATGCTAATGGTGCTAAAACCAAGGCAGGGAGGGGCGGCAATGACTTTCGGACGCGTTTGACAAGCTTGTCTAAGCAGACGAAAGTTATTGCCGCCCCTCCCTGACGACCTTGTGGCACGAAAAAAAGCGAATTTACTTCTTGCCGCGTTCAATAATTTGCCGTGCCACATATACGCCGCTGGCTCCTGCCTGGGAGAGGCCACGGGTTACACCGGCGCCATCGCCGATGGCAAAGACGTTTTTGAGTTCCGTTTCCAGCTGATTGGTGAGTTTTACGCGGGAACTGTAGAATTTTACTTCTACGCCGTAGAGCAGGGTGTCGTCATTGGTCATGCCCGGGGCAATCTTGTCGAGCGCCTGAATCATTTCGATGAGGTTATCTACATGCCGCTTGGGCAGAACCAGTGAAAGGTCGCCGGGAGTAGCTTGCAGGGTTGGGCGGGTGAAACTCTTGCTCATGCGGTGTGCATTTGTACGGCGTCCCTTCATCAAATCACCAAAGCGCTGGACGATAATGCCGCCGCCTAAGAGGTTGGAGAAGGAGGCAATGCGTTTGCCGTACTGATGAGGGGAATGGAAGGGTTCTGTAAAGCGGTTGCTGACCAGCAGGGCAAAGTTCGTGTTTTTGCTCTGCAGTTTCGGGTCGCTGTAGGAATGACCGTTTACGGTGATGATGCCGTCGGTATTTTCCATAACTACATGCCCATGCGGATTCATGCAGAAGGTACGCACCTGATCGCCGTAGCGTTTGGTGCGGTACACGAGTTTGGCTTCATATACCTGACTGGTGATAGGGTTCCAGATTTCATCGGGGACTTCCACGCGGACGCCGACATCGACGCGGTTGTTTTCCTGTTTCAGTCCCAAGGTTTCACATTCGTTGGAGAACCATTCCGCACCGGCGCGCCCAGGAGCTACAATCAGGTATTCAGCGGCAATTTTTTCACCGTCATGCAGTTCGATTTCATTGCTGCCGTGGGCATCGGAATGAATGTGGGCCACGGGGCATTCAAAGCGGAATTCCACTTTATCTTTGAGATATTCATAGGTAGCTTTGAGCATTTCCAGATTGTTTTCTGTTCCGAGATGGCGCACGCTTGCGGAGAGCAGATGCAGGTCATACTGCAGGGCGCGGCAGCCGATATCGCTTTTTTCTGTGCTGAATACCTGAGCAGGAGCACCATGCTTCATATTGATTTTGTCTACATAATAAATGAGGTCCATGACTTCCTCATCGGACAGATATTCGTTAAGCCAGCCGCCAAACTGGGTCGTGAAGTTGTATTTGCCATCGGAGAAAGCACCGGCACCGCCGAAGCCGCGCATGATGCTGCAGGGCTTGCAGCCGATACAGCTTTTGACCTTGCCAGAGGAAATGGGGCAGACACGGGTATAGATATCCTTGCCGCTTTCCAAAAGCAGAACGGTAAGCTCAGGGCTTTTTTCAGCCAGTTCATAGGCGGCAAAGATACCGGCAGGGCCGCCGCCCACAATAACAACATCATACTTTTTCATAGGTACTTCCTCCTGAAAATGAACACACGAAAAGAGCGCAGATTATGCCTGCAGCAGGATACAAATATGTATACTAAGGCTATCTGCGTTTGTCTTGTTTGGTAGCTTTTCGAAAAACCTTAGCTATTATACGGGAAGATTTTCGATAATGCAAGCCTTTTTTCCTGCAAAACAGGAAATTTTAGGAGAAAATCGTTATTTTTTATTGTCTGGGATGTCTACTATAACAATAAGAATATAGCTAATATAAAAATACAGTTGCCAAAATAGTGATAAACACAGTATAATTTATTCTATCGTTGTAAACATATAATCAGTTATGCACAAGGAGGAACTTATATTGACACATCAGTTGGCAATTATTAACACGTTTATTCTCTATATTGGCCTGATGATGGCCATTGGTGTGTATTACTACCGCCAGACCCGCAATATGAGCGATTATTTTCTGGGCAACCGCAAGCTGGGAGCATGGGTGACTTCCATGAGTGCCGAGGCTTCGGATATGAGCGGCTGGATGCTGATGGGCGTACCGGGCTTTGCGTACCTTGCCGGATTGAATGCAGGCTGGATAGCTGTCGGCATTGCGATTGGCACATGGGCAAATTGGCATTTTGTGGCAGCAAGGCTCCGCAAGTACACAGAACTTGCCAAGAATTCCCTTACCGTGCCGCAGTTTTTGGAAAACCGTTTTGAGGATAACAGTGGACTTTTACGCACGATTCCGGCTGTATTCATTTTGATTTTCTTTACCATTTATACATCTTCGGGATTTGTGTCTTCCGGACGTTTGTTTGAAACGGTATTTGGCCTGCCTTATGAATATGCAATTTTTATTGGTGCCGGTTCTGTAGTATTCTATACTTTAGTCGGTGGTTTTCTGGCTGTATCCCGTACGGATTTTATTCAGGGTATAATGATGTTCTTTGCCATTCTGGTGGTGCCGATTACGGCGGCTATGGAAATGGGCGGCTATACGGCAACGGTCAATGCGATTAATGATGTGAGCCACTCCATGCTGGAACCTTTTACCAAGCCGGATGGTTCAACTTTGGGAACGATTGAGCTGATTTCTCTGCTGGCATGGGGGATTGGTTATTTTGGACAGCCGCATATTTTAGTGCGTTTTATGGCGATTTCCAGTTCCAAGGAAATCAAGCAGGCGACCCGCATTGCTATGACCTGGGTTGTTCTTTCCCTGGCGGCGGCGGTAGCTGTAGGTATGGTAGGCCGTGTGTTCCTTTCCCGCGAATTGAGCGGTACAGAGTCGGAAACGGTCTTTTTGGTTATGACCAATGAATTATTCCCGCCGATAGTTGCTGGTCTTATCCTGTCAGCAGTGCTGGCTGCGATTATGAGCACGGCTTCGGCACAGCTTTTGGTGGCAGCGTCGGCTTTTGCACAGGATTTTTACCGTACACTTCTGCGCAAGGAAGCCGAGCAGACGGAACTCATCTGGATCAGCCGGGCTTCGGTGCTGATTATAGCTTCAATGGCAATTTTCATCGGTCTGAATCCGTCCAGCTTTATTCTTGACATGGTGGCTTATGCCTGGGCAGGTTTTGGCGCAGCCTTTGGGCCCGCACTTCTCTGCTCTCTGTTTTGGCGGCGTACTACCCGCAATGGTGTGCTGGCCGGGATTATCGTAGGCGGCATCACCGTACTGGTTTGGAAGCAGATTGACTGGCTGGGTCTTTATGAAATTATACCGGGATTTTTGCTCTCGCTGCTGGCCGTTTTCCTGATCAGTAAAATGGATAAAGAACCGGCAGCATCTGTAGTAGAAACTTTTGATGCAGTGGGAAAGAGTAAAATATAAAATTATTTTTTATACAGGCAGGGATTTTCTCTTAGTATAGCGAAAAGTTAAGTTATGAAAATTATACAAGATGTATTGATATGGATTTGAGAAGCAGTTAAGTAAGGAATGTAGAGAAGCAGGTGAGCATTTGTGGAGAAAGTCAAAGTAATGATCGTCGATGATTCGAAGGTCAGCCGTGCTATGCTGGAAGGGAATCTTTCCAAGACGAACTTTGAGGTATGTGCACAAGCCAAGAATGCTGCTGAAGCAGTGGAGCTTTATGAGCAGTACAGGCCGGCTGTGGTGACCATGGATATGAATCTTCCGGATGCTGATGGCCTTGAATGCACCCGACGGATTCGTGCTGTGGATCCTGAGGCCAAAATCGTGATGATTAGTGCGATGAAGGATGCCAGCCTTGTGGCCAAGGGACGAGAAGCCGGAATCAGTGCTTTTTTGCAAAAGCCGGTAGGGATCAATGAACTGATTGATACGCTGATGATTCTTTGTCAAAGCAAGGTGGGCAAAGTGGCTGTTTTGCGTGAGTCTTATGCAAAGCCTTTTGTCAAAGCACTGCAGCAGGGTATTTTCAGCATGACTGGTGTGCATAGTGAGGTTGAACTGACAGAAGATGACCGGAATTTTCTGGAGGTCAGCGGCATTGCGGTGATTGTGGGGCTTACGGGCATTCCCAATGGCCGTGCTATCGTTTATATGGACAGCAGGACCATGAAGGATTTTGCTACGGTGATGCTGGACGCAGAGGAAAGCGATGAAATTACGGAAGATGAGGCCAGCGAGTCGGTGGAAGAAGCAGTGAATATCATTGTGGGGCGCGGCGTGTCCAACATCAATGATGTATTCAAGGATAAGGAAATGCGTATTACCCCGCCGGGAACCATTGTGGGGAGCAAGATTCGCATTGCCAGCCCGAAACTTACGACCTTCCGTATATGTGCCAAAACGAGATTGGGCGATATTAACATGAGTGTGGGATTTGCGGAAGGAGAATGATAAGATGGATGCCAAATTAATTAATCCGTTCGTCGATGCATTCACGACCGTAATGCCGCAGATGGGGTTCCCTGAACCCAAGCGGCTGAAAATGGGAGTTAAGACGAAGAACGCAGTAAGTCTTGGGGTTTCGGTTATTGTAGGCTTTACCAAGCAGATTCGGGGAAATGTGGTTTACAATATGACGGAAGACACCGCCAAATTCATTGCCTCAACGATGATGATGGGGATGCCGGTGGCTGAATTTGACGGCATGGCGCAAAGTGCAATCTCAGAAATGAGCAATATGCTGACCGCTAATGCCGCAACAAATCTCACGGGTATGGGGTTGGAAGTGGATATTTCCACACCGTCGCTGTCTATTGGTGAAAATTTCCAAGTGAAGATAAGCGATGACAATTATCTTACCGTGGAAATGGATTTGGCTGGTCATGTGGTAGAACTGGATATTGCCGTCGAACAACAATGACTGCAGACAGCAGGAGGGAGGATGCATTGCATCCTCCCTCCTTTTAAGTGGTAAAAAAATCCCGCAAAGCAGAAGCCGCTGCTGAAAGATGGCGTCCATGGGGAAATACCAGAGCAACAACACTGGTAATGGGAACTGACAGCTGCTTGATGGCAATATTTTGCAGGGTGGACAGCATCTGCAAGGCAAAGTAAATCGTGAGAAATGAGGCTGACTAAGAGGGTCAGCCTTTTTCTATGGGAAATTTGGGGGAAAGTGCAAAAAACGGTTGGCAAGGCAGGGAGTTTGGTTTATAATGGTGTACAGTATGTTTTGAAGAGGTGGCTAAATGGCAGATGCTATGGTTGCGGTGACGGTGGAAGGCGTGCAGGTGGATACAGCGGGCGAAAAGACCGTGTTGAAATCGAAAGCGAGCGGCAGGTATGCAGCGCGGGCCGGTAAGCATTATGTGCGTTATGAGGATGCCTCACTTCACGATAAGGAAGCGGTGCCTACGGTGCTCAAAATGAGCCGTGATGGCCTTACGCTAATCCGCCGTGGAGCTGTGGATATGCAGCTGGAGTTTCGGCTGGGGGAAAAGACCCGTAGTGTGTATAGAACGCCCTACGGTAATTTTGATTTGCTGGTAGAAACCAAGATGCTGGATATTTACTTTCAGGATGGCCGGGGCAAGGTTATGGCGGAATACGATTTATTCCTCAATGAGAACCTGCAGAGCCACAATACCTTAAATGTAGTAATAAGTGCCGAATCGGCAAATAATTAGGAGGACTTTGGATTGGATATTAAAGACACACTGACAGAAGCCATTGAAGCAGCGGCTAAAAGTGCCATTGCTGACGGCGTATTCCCGGAAGGGGAACTGCCCAAGGTTATTTTGGAAGTACCGCCCCAGAAGGAGTTCGGTGATTTTGCCACTAACTTTGCCATGCAGTCGGCAAGAGTGTTTCATAAGGCACCCCGGCAGATTGCGGAAGTTCTGGTGGAGCGCATCAAAGGTGACTGGCTTGACCATGCCCAGATTGCCGGCCCGGGCTTTTTGAATTTTTATCTGAAGGGCAATGTGCTCTACGATTCTTTCCAGAAAATCCTTGAAGCAGGGGAAAGCTACGGTCAGCTGCCGAAAAAGGATGCGCCGAAGATTCAGGTGGAATACGTCAGCGCCAACCCGACGGGCCTTCTCCATGTCGGTCATGGCCGCGGCGCTGCTGCAGGTTCTGCGCTTGTGAACCTTCTGCGGGCGGCTGGTTTCCCCGTGGAAAGCGAATACTACATCAACGATGCCGGCAATCAGATGGACAATCTGGCCCGTTCCGTTAACGCCCGTTATTTGGAACTTTTGGGACAGGAAGTTGAATTCCCCGAAGACGGCTATCATGGTCAGGACATCATCGACACGGCTCAGCGCATTATCGACAAGGAAGGCGACAAGTACCTCGCTATGAGCGATGAAGAACGTCTGGAAATCTTCAAGGATTTGGCCTATATGGAAAAACTGGCCACCCTTAAAGAGGATTTGGCATCCTTCAATGTCACCTTTGATAACTGGTTCAGCGAGCGCACGCTACATCCGGAAGCCGTCAAGGCTGCGGTGAAAATCCTGCAGGACAACGGCAATATTTATGAAAAGGATGGCGCTCTGTGGCTGAAATCCACGGCCTATGGTGACGATAAAGACCGCGTGGTTATCCGTGACAACGGCGTGCCGACATACCTGGCTGCCGATATCGCTTACCATCACAA
>DJYL01000077.1 GCA_002448495.1 Pseudoselenomonas ruminantium
AGAACCATCACACACTTTTGGCGAGTATCTCCTCGTTCCCGGCTATTCCTCGGACAAATGCATTCCGGCAAACGTCTCCCTGAAGACGCCGCTGGTCAAATTCCGCAAGGGTGAGGAACCGAAGATTTCCATGAACATCCCCATGACCTCTGCCATCATGCAGGCGGTTTCCGATGACAACATGGCTATTGCACTGGCCAAAGAGGGCGGTGTGTCCTTCATTTACGGCTCACAGAGCATCGAAGATGAGGCCGCTATGGTTTCCCGGGTAAAACATTATAAATCCGGTTTTGTCAGCAGTGACTCCAACATCAAGCCCTCCACTACTCTGGGCGAAATTTTAGACCTGCTGCAGGATACCGGCCACTCCACCATGGCTGTTACGGAGGACGGCACAGCTAACGGCAAGCTTCTGGGTATCGTCACCAGCCGTGACTACCGCGTTTCCCGCATGTCCATGGATACACCGGCCAGCGAATTTATGACGGCATTTGAAAATCTCGTTTATGCAAAAGCCGAAGAAGTAACCACCATCAGTCAGGCCAACGATATCATTTGGGAGAACAAGCTCAATATGCTCCCGATTATCGACCAAAACCAGCGCCTGCGTTACATGGTCTTCCGCAAAGATTACAATGCCAACAAGGATAACGAGCTGGAACTCATTGATGAAAACAAGCGTTATATTGTCGGTGCCGGCATTAATACCCGCGACTACGCAGAGCGTGTTCCCGCTCTCCTGAAAGCTGGTGCGGACGTTCTCTGCATTGACTCCTCGGAAGGTTTCTCCGAATGGCAGCGCATTACGCTCAAATACATCCACGAAAACTTCGGCGAAGATGTAAAGGTCGGTGCCGGTAACGTCGTTGACGGCGAAGGCTTCCGCTTCCTGGCTGAAGCTGGTGCGGATTTCATCAAAGTCGGCATTGGCGGCGGCTCCATCTGCATCACCCGCGAAACCAAGGGTATTGGCCGCGGTCAGGCTACGGCACTCATCGATGTCTGCCGTGAACGCGACAAGTACTATGAAGAAACGGGCATTTACATTCCGGTTTGCTCCGATGGCGGTATCGTTCATGATTACCACATGACGCTGGCTCTGGCTATGGGTGCAGATTTCCTCATGCTGGGCCGCTACTTCTCCCGTTTTGACGAAAGCCCGACGGACAAGGTCAAAGTCAACGGCACTTACTACAAGGAATACTGGGGCGAAGGCTCCAACCGCGCCCGCAACTGGCAACGCTACGATTTGGGCGGCGCCAAGAAACTCTCCTTTGAAGAAGGTGTTGACTCCTATGTTCCGTATGCCGGTCCGTTAAAGGACAATGTGGGCACAACTCTGGCCAAGATTCGCAGCACCATGTGCAACTGCGGTTCCCTGTCGCTGCCTGAATTCCGCGACAAGGCAAAACTTACGCTGGTATCGGCAACCAGTATCGTGGAAGGCGGTTCCCATGACGTAATCCTGCGTGACCGTCTGGGCAGAGATTAATCTTTAACCAAACAAAAAGCTTTGCTGACAGTTTATTCACCTGCCGGCAAAGCTTTTTCTAATTTTATGGTAATCCCGCCTCTATTCGTGTTATACTTAACACAAATGAAGCATCCACAGGAGGAATAATTTTGCAATTCACGAAATCATTAAAAATCGTAAAACTTGTGGCACTCGCTGCCATCGTTTTGCTTTTTGTTGTCATTCACCTGCTTAATCCCGCATTTCTTCCCCATATGTGCGGGCTGCTTGCCCGGGGAGATATTCAGGAAACTGCGGGGTATATTGCCTCCTTTGGCTCTGGAGCTGTGGTGTTCAGTTTCCTGTTGACCCTTTTCGTCAATGCTCTGGGCTTCCCGCCGGCCATCATCTTTTCCACAGCCAATACGTTAATTTTTGGCATTGGCTGGGGAATTTTTCTTTCCGTTGTTGCGGAAACCGTGGGCGTTGCCATCAGTTTCATCCTGCTGCGTTTTTTCTTTCGGGAGGCTGCGGAAAAAATCATCAACCGCAATAAGACCTTATCCAATCTGGATAAGTACAGCGGCAGCCGTGGTTTCGTCGTGATGCTGATCGCCCGCATGGTTCCTTATTTGCCTTCCGTAATGCTCAATGCCATCGGCGCCCTCTCTGCTATGCGCTTCCGGGATTACGTCATCGCCTCCTTTGTGGGCAAGTTCCCTTCCACCGGAATTGAAGCCATTATCGGGCACGATGCTATTACGCAGCAGGAAGACCCCACCCGCATGGTTGTCGTCATTATTTTCGCCATTGTCCTCATCGTTGGTGCATGGCTTTATGAGCGCCATGAACAGAGAAAGAAGTGATTTGTCTTGCAGCTTTCACGTCGGAGATTTATTGCATTAACCGGAAAAATTATTCTGCTCTTCGGTCTCGGCGGCGTCTTCCCACGGCTTGCGGCAGCCGCCAGTGACACACTGCCCATTGAGGCTCTGCGCCAGCTGATAACCGCTGACCCGCGCACCTCCCGCACCATCATGTGGCAGAGCAAAACGCCATTGGAAGGATGCCGCCTGCAGTACCGGGCAGCCGGCGGAAACTTCCAAAATCTGCCGGTCATTCAGGAAAGCCTTAATGAAGACCGGGTGACCAACTACTATTATACGGCTTATCTAAAAAATCTTACTCCTGCCACCAATTATCAGTATCGCATTTGGCAGAACAATATCGCCACTCCCTGGCAGGAATTTATTACCGCGCCTGCAGAAATAACCGAGTTTTCTGCCCTAATCTTCTGCGATTCCCAATGCGGACAAACTTACGACGGCTGGGGGCAAGCCTTCCGCACCGCCTGGCAGCGCCATCCGGCAGCCCATTTCTTTGCCATTGTCGGCGATATTGTCGATAATGGGCAGCAGGAATGGCAATGGCAGAATTTCTTTGCCGCCATTGCCGATATACTGCCACAGAAATTATTCATCCCGGTGATGGGCAACCACGAATGCTACAGCCTGATATGGAAATTCTGCCGTCCCCGCCGCTATGAACTAAGCTACAATCTCCCGGCTAACGGCGATACGGAACTTCAGAATTATTATTATTCCTACGATTACGGCCCCGTGCATTTTATCGTTCTGAATACGCAAATGCTGGAGCTAAAAGATATTCATCCCCACCTTCTGGAAACGCAAAAAAACTGGCTGCGTCAGGATGCAAAAAACCACCCGGCCCGATGGCGGGTGGTACTCATGCACAAGGATATTCTCGCCTACGATGAATATCAGGAGGGAACAAAAACCATGATGAGCATCAGCGATACCGGCTATGCCTTTATGCCTGTCTTTGACGAACTGGGCATTGATTTGGTTCTCACCGGTCACATGCACACCTACCGCAACCGGGGACATATCCATCACCTGAAGCCTGCCGACAAAGGCCCGGTCTACATCATGAGCGGCCCTATCGGCAACCAGCAATACCATGTTCCCGCTGACAAAACATTTGACCGGTCAGCCATCTACCAGCCAACGCCCGAAAATTACCTGCTGCTCTCCGCCAGCACAGAAAAACTAACCGTAACCTGCTACACCGCAGCCGGTGAATTAATCGAAACCACCGAACTATCTCATTAAACCGCGAACACAGCAAAACAAATATTACCAGCCCCACCGGCACCTTAGCACATATACTTATTCATCTAACCGGCTGCACCGCAGGCAATTCCACACAATCCTCTTTCACTTCATGCACCACCAGTTCAATACTGGTCGCTTCCACAATCGCATCCATAATCGTCTCTGCCTGAACACTTTCCTCTGATTTTACTGGCACAATCGGAGACAATTCCACGGTTTCCTGTGTTGCTGCATTCAGCTGCGGTACACCATTAACCGGCTGAATCGGTGGAAGTTCCCATGTATCCTTATCCACTGCCGGCGCAGGTTTAACCGGATTTGTATTTGCCTGCGAAACATTTTTCGGTGCTGCAGGCTGTGGCGCTGCCGTAATCTTTGACGGCTGAATGGGACGCGGTGAGATAATGGCTGGTATATCTGTCTTTTCGCCCCGCTTTTGCGCCTTCCGTTCCCTATCGATATCTGCCGCTGTAATAATTATGGGAACCGCCTTATTCTTCCTCTGAACAGCTTTCTGTTCCTCAACCAATTCCGTCTGAGACTTCACGGCTGCCCAGCGCAAACGGGAATTCAGTTCAGGAAGATTGGAAACCGCCTTTTCCACTGCTTCCGCTGCCTTGGAAGCAGTCTGCTGCCCTTTATCGTCCTGCACCAGCCGAGAATGGAACAGCGTTCCGGTGTCCACTGTAGAAACCTGATTTTCTGCTGCCTGTATCACCGCTCCCGTCATCATCATGCTTATGAATACGGCTATACCCAGTGCCTTACTCTGCTTCATCAACAAAATCCCCCAATGGCTTGCGCCCTTAATTTCTCTAAAAATCTCTAAACATAAATAAAATTCGGCAGGATATTGAAAAAATCCTGCCGAATTTCGTTTATTTTTCCGTAAAGCTTACAACACCCTTTTGGAAACTATCAATGGCTGTATCACGCAGTTCCGGGTTGTCAATCAACTGTATCGAATACCGGCCGCCCTTATTCCCACGGAAGAAGGTAACCGCCATCTGACTGTTCGCCGTAGCCACGGTATCCGGCTGGCCATCACCATCTGTATCGATTTCCATTTCCTTTGCCGTGATTGCATAGATCGCTTTATCCGTTGCATTACGATTAATCAGTTCAATAGCCTCATAACCATTGCTATTCATCAGGCCATTCAAATAGCTTTTGGCCGCTTCTTCATCAATCGTATTCAAATCCGGTACTTTGCTATCCTCGAAAGCATTTTTAATAATTACCCAAGCATGGTTAATGGTATAGCCTTCATTAGCAAATATCAAAATTTCTCCTTCCTTGCCTTCATACAAGGAATCAGCAGGAATGACATTCGGTTTCTGCGGGCAGTTGATGGTATAGCCATACTTTGTGCTGGTATAAACATAGCTGTTAACACCCTTTTCAGCAGGTGCCTGCTCTGTCTGCACCTGTACCGCCTCTGTCTGAGGCGCTTTCTTTTTGGCATCAGCCTGATTCATACCTGTGCCCATAAACACAATTCCCATCAGTCCTAAAGCTGTGATAATCTTTGTTTTTTTGTTCATCGTACATAACCTCTCTAACATAATGGGATTCCTAAATTCAAACTCTGTTGTATGATATCAACGCTTGCGGGCAGGTTCCACATTTACCTTATAGCCCTTCACCGTATTGCGGTGCATAGCGCTCATAACGCGTTCCGCTACATCTTCCGGCACTTCCACAAAGGTGAACTTGTCGTAAATATTGATTACGCCAATGGTCGCCCCCGGAATATCGGCTTCATCGGCTATCGCTCTTACAATATCTGACGGACGGATTTTCTGGCTGCGGCCAATGTTCAAGAACAAGCGTACCATGCCCGGTGCGCCGCCCGTATCGCCAAAAGCACCGTTTTCCTTATCCTCATCCTTGAAGCCTTCCAAAGAGAGTTTCAGGGCAGCGGCGGCAATATCCACCATATCGAAGCCTTCCGCAGCCACATCAGAGATAATCTCATGGTAATCGTCATAATGATTCTGCTGCAATGTTTTAACCAGACGTTCCTGCACCAAATCCTTCTGCCGTTCCAACAGGTCAGAAGCCGTCGGCAGTTCCTTGCGCTGAATCTTCGTATGCGCCAGTTTCATGATAAGGCGCAGCTGGCGGTATTCCTTGGGCTCGATAAAGGTCATGGCCACGCCCTTGCGCCCGGCACGACCCGTACGGCCAATGCGATGCACATAGGATTCATGGTCCTGCGGAATATCGAAGTTGATGACATGGGTAATATCGTCAATATCAATCCCACGCGCTGCTACATCTGTGGCAATCAGAATATCAATGCGCCCTTCGCGGAAACGCTTCATAACCCGGTCACGCTGAATCTGGGATAAATCCCCATGCAGGCCGCCGGCAGAATATCCGCGGGCATCCAGTGAAGCCGCCAGATCATCCACCGCCCGCTTGGTACGGCAGAAAATAATTAGCTTGCCCGTCTCCTCCACATCCAGTACGCGGCACAAGCCTTCAAATTTTTCCCGCGTCTCATAATAAAGCTGGTCAATAAGCGGAACCGTAAGATTCTCTTTGGTAATCGTGATACGCTGGGGATGCTGCATATAACGGCGGGAGAGCTTTTCAATCGGGCCCGGCATAGTGGCGGAAAAGAGCAAGGTCTGCCGTCCGTCCGGAATCTGCCGGATGATGTTTTCAATATCGTCAATAAAGCCCATATCAAGCATTTCATCGGCTTCATCCAGCACCAGCGTATTCACCGTCCCCAGTTCCAATGTACCGCGGTTCAGATGGTCAAGCAGACGTCCCGGCGTACCCACGACAACATGCACTCCACGCTTCAAGGCGCGAATCTGGCGGTCAATGGACTGCCCGCCATAAATGGGCAGCGTACGCACCCGCTTGAACTTACCGATTTTATTGAGTTCTTCCGCTGTCTGAATGGCCAGTTCTCTGGTCGGCGTCAGGATGAGCGCCTGCACCTTGTGGATTTTTTCCGTGACCTTCTCCACCGTGGGAATGCCAAACGCTGCCGTCTTTCCCGTACCCGTCTGGGCCTGACCGATTACATCATGCCCTTCTAAAGTCAACGGAATCGTCTGCGCCTGTATCGGCGAAGGCTCCTCAAAGCCCATCTCCCTAAGTGCCTGCAGCACCTTGCGGCTAAGTTCAATCTCACCAAAGTTTTTAAGTTCCTGTTTCAAAAAGTTCCTCCAGATAAAATATAAACATATTAGGTCTATCGTCACGCAACGCCCATTAAAGAGCGCTGGCTATTCTTCAACCGGCTCACCTACGACATCATAAGTAAAGCCCTGAAGTACGCGTACTTTAATAATATCCCCAGGCTTACTGGTCGTATCTCCCTCGATATAAACCTGCCCATCCACTTCCTCCGGAGCTTCGCGGTAAGAACGCCCCACCGCAATATTGGGCTGGCCTTCATCCCGGCCTTCTACCAGAACTTCAATGACCTTCCCTTCAAAGCTCTGATTGACTTCCTCAGAAATTTTGCTCTGCACGCTCATCAAATCATGATAACGTTCCTGCATCACTTCCTCAGAAACCTGATTTTCCATATCATAGGCCGGCGTATCTTCCTCACGGGAGTAGGTGAATACGCCCACCTTATCCAAACGCTGCTCAATAAGGAAATTACGCAAAACCTGATACTGGGCATCCGTTTCTCCGGGGAAGCCCACGATAAAGGTTGAACGAATGGTCACACCGGGAATACGCTCCCGTAATTTTTGGATGAGTGCTATCATCTGCGCCTGCGTATCCGGACGATGCATGGATTTCAGCACAGAATCATGCGCATGCTGCAGTGGCAGGTCAACATACTTGCAGACCTTGGGCTCTGTTGCATACACATCGATGAGCTCATCGGTAAAGAACTTCGGATAACAATAGAGTGTACGCACCCATTTAAGCTTCGGCACCTTTACCACTTCCCGCAGGAGTTCCGCCAGTGCCGGACGATTATAGATATCGCGGCCATAGTTGGTGCTGTCCTGAGCGATAAACACCACTTCCCGCACACCATTTTCCGTAAGCTCCTGCACTTCGGCACAGATATCTTCAATCCTGCGGCTGCGGAAACGCCCGCGAATCTGCGGAATCGCACAGAACGCACAGCGGTTGTCACAGCCTTCGGCAATTTTCACATAAGCCGTATAATCCGGCGTGGTACGGATGCGTGGAGTCTTGGCATCATAAAGGGTATCATCCTCGCCGGCAATGACCACACGATGCCCCTTCAAGGTTTCCTCCACAGCTTCCATGATGCGCCCCCAGGCGCCCGTCCCCAAAATGGCATCTGCTTCCGGCAGCTCATCCAAAAGCTCCTGCTTATAGCGCTGGCCAAGGCATCCTGCCACAATCAGACTGCGGCAGCGGCCCGATTCCTTGTAATCGGCCATATTGAGCACCGTGGTAATGGACTCTTCCTTGGCCGACTGGATAAAAGCACAGGTATTGACAATCAGAATATCGGCCTCTGCCGGATTATTCGTCAATTCAATGCCGTGAGCCTTGAGCTCTCCCAACATAATTTCTGTATCCACCAGATTCTTGGAGCAGCCAAGACTGATAAAACCTGCTTTCACAAAAAGACCTCCTAATTACATACGCTTTAATTACGAAAGAGGATACAGCCTGCACAGCAGACAGTACCCTCTGCATATCACAACACAAACTTCACCGTAAACTTACTTAAAGCGAATTTCCTTAACCCATCTGTCCAAAAAATCATGACGCTGCTGGGCTGTAAAATTCACCGGCTGGTCAAAAAGAAGCATATTCTTCCCGGCAAAGGACTTATAGGCCAGCGTACCGGGATTGGTGGGCACAAAGTAAAATTCCTGCTTCTGCAATGCCTGCTGGGCCTCATCCGAAAGAAGCCAGTCCGCAAACTCCTTTGCCGCTGCCACATCAGCCTGCTTGGACTTATAGGCAATACCTGTCCCCGTAACCATAGCAGCGGTACCATCAGCAGGATAGACAATTTTCAAAGGATATCCACCCTGCATATAGCGAATAACTTCACTTTCCACAGCAACGGCCACATCCACTTCCCCCATCCCCGCCTGACGAACAGGATTGGAAAGATACCGGGCATACTGCACGACCTTGGGATGAATCTGCCGCCAAATATCATAAGTTGCCGTATCACCAAACTGAGCCAGCATACTCATAAAGAGATTGGCTGAGGCATCAGCAGCCAAAAAATCCGTTATCCCAATGCGAACTTTGGGCTGAGCTGCCAACTCTTTCCATGTATCCGGCACCAAGGATAAGGTCAGTAAATAATCCTTGTTCATACAGAACACAACAGGGTCATACCATACACCAATCCAATAGCCATCCTGCTGACGGAAAGTTTCCGGCACCTGATCCCCTGTCTCAGAAATATAGGGAATCAGATAGCCCGCCACAGCAGCTTTTGTCAGCGTATCCTTATCGGCAAGCACCATGGAGGCTGCACCATCTGCATCCCCCTCCGCCTGCGTGCGCAAACGTTTTAACAGTTCATCTGAAGTCAGCGGCACAAAATTCGTACGCACATTATGCGACTGCTCATAAGCATTCGTTAAAATTGCCACATGTTCAGCCGGCAGCGTGGTATAAACCATAATTTCCCGCAGCGGCCGGGTCTTATGGTCACGCCCTGCCCCGGCAAAATACGCCGAACCTGCCACAACCAAAATAAACAACAAAAAAGCCGTCAGCAGCAGGGATGTATACCTTCTCATAAAAACGATACCTCGCTCACAACTTCAATCATTCCTTATTCTACCATAAGAACCGTCCAGCCGCAATACATTTCACAAGTTCGCCATAGGGTTTCGATAGTATTCAAAGCACCACTATGTAATAAGCGCGGTGGCTGGTAATACCTTTCCGCAGCTTTTGACAAGCC
>DJYL01000178.1:0-1668 GCA_002448495.1 Pseudoselenomonas ruminantium
TGAAAGACCATGCCCGTGGAGGACAGGATTTCCCGTTCTGCCTTGCCGCTGGCATAAACAGCCTCACCGTCTTTGGTCTGCACCAGGAATTTATCCTTGATGGCAATGCTGCCCTTATCAATCGTTTCCAGTTTATTTATACAGCGCAAAAGGGTGCTCTTGCCGGAGCCGGACGGGCCGATAATCGCCAGCACTTCCCCGCGGTGTACCTCAATATCTATGCCTTTGAGAACTTCCAGATTATCATAAGCTTTATAAATCCCCGTCATTTTCAACATGACTTCGCCCGTATTAGTATTTGCCATAATGCGCCTCCAATTTCTTAAAGCCCCAGGTCAGAACAAAAGTCATGGCCAGATAAAAAATCGCCGCAAACAGGAACGGGCGTCATGTCAAATTCCCGCTGTACAATCGTACGGGCCACCCGCAGCAAAGGTCGTTCATGGCGAGGATATACACCAGTGATGTATCCTTGACCAGATTGATGGTTTCGTTGCTCACCGGCGGCAAAAGGATGCGGATAACCTGTGGCAAGAATAATGCGGCGCATGGTCTGCGGATAGCTCATGCCCAAGGTCTTGGCCGCTTCATACTGCCCCTTGGGCACAGCCTGAATCCCCGCGCGGAAAATCTCAGCAAAGTAAGCGGCATAGTTCAGCGTAAATGCCAAAAGAGCCGCCGCGATATCCGGCAGGCGTATGCCAATCATCGGCAGCGCGAAGTAAACAAAAAGCAGCTGCAGCATAAGCGGCGTACCGCGCATAATCCAAATATAAAACTCGACAATCCGGCTGATGAGCTTGATGCTGGACAAACGGCCCAATGCCGCCAGCATACCAATGGGCAGGGACAAAATCAAGGTGACAAAAAATATTTCCAACGTAATTTCCGTACCTTCCAGCATCAACAGGAAGGTGTGAACAAGCTGTTCCATATATCGCTGCTCCTTTAGTGTCGTAAAGTATTAATACATTAGATTATACACAATAACTCTCATCGTGTAAAGAAAAAATGACCTGCCGATTGACAAGTCATTCTCCTGTTAGTTATCCATTTGACTGGCAATTTCTTCCAAATATTCCCAGCGTTCCATGAGGTGTTCCACTTCTGCGGTCAACCGCGCCTCCTCCTTTGCCAATTCATTCAGACGGCCAAAGTCGGTGGCATTTTCCGCCATTTGCAGCTGCACGACCTTTAGTTCCCCTTCCTTGCTGGCGATAATGCCTTCAATTTCCGCATATTCCTTCTGCTCCTTGAAGGTGAATTTCCGTTTAGACTGTGTTTCCTGTTTTTCTGCCACGGTTGGTTTCTCTTTCGGCTTTTTCACCAAAGTTTCTGCCGCAGGAGCCGAAGGCGTTTCTTCCTCTGCCAGTTTTTCCTTGTAATAGGAATAGCCGCCCGCATACATACGCAGATTGCCACCTGCCTCATAGGCAAAGACCTTGCCCGCCAGCCTGTCCACAAAGAAACGGTCATGGGAGACAAAGATAATCGCCCCATTGAAGTCATCAATAAAGTTTTCCAGCACCGCCATCGTTTCGATATCCAAATCGTTGGTCGGCTCGTCAAGCAGCAGGACATTGGGTTCTTCCATCAACACCCGCAAAAGATATAAACGCCGCTTCTCACCGCCGGAGAGCCGTCCAATCGGTGTCCACTGCAAGTCAC
>DJYL01000178.1:1811-19548 GCA_002448495.1 Pseudoselenomonas ruminantium
TTGACATACTCAATCGCCCGCAGGCGTTCATCCATATCCACCGCCCGCTGGGCAAAATAGCCGATTTTGACCGTCTGCCCAATCGTTACCGTGCCTGAAGTCGGCTTTAGTTGTCCGGCAATGATATTTAAAAGCGTTGTCTTGCCTGTACCATTAGCGCCCAGAATACCTATCCGGTCATTGCGCAGTACCGTGTAGGTAAAATCTTTGACAATGGTACGCCCATCTACTTCATAATGCACATGGTCCAGTTCAATGACCGTACGCCCCAGACGGCTGCCCGCCAGACCGATTTCCACGGTACTGTTGTCGATATTGACACTTTGCGCTTTGACTTCCTCATAACGCTGAATACGCGCCTTCTGTTTGGTCGAGCGGGCCTGCGCCCCGCGCCGCAGCCACTTTAACTCATTGCGCAAAAAATTCTGCCGTTTGGCCTCTGCCGACTGTTCCCGTTCCAAGCGCGCTGCCTTCTGCTCCAGATAATCCGAATAATTGCCTGTGTAGGTATAGGCATTTCCCTTGTCGAGTTCCAAAATCTTCGTGGAGGTATTATCCAGGAAATAGCGGTCATGCGTCACCATGAGGATAGCGCCCTTGAACCCCTGCAAATATTCCTCCAGCCAGCCAATGGTTTCGCTGTCCAGATGGTTGGTCGGCTCGTCCAGTATCAGCAAATCACAGGGCTGAATCAGCGCTGTAGCCAGTGCCAGCCGCTTCTGCTCGCCGCCGGAGAGCGTACCCGCCTTGGCGGTATAATCGCGGAGACCCAGCTTCGTCAATACGGTCTTGGCCGCCCCCTCCAGCTGCCAGCCGTCATGCTCATCAATCACCGCCGTATGGCGCATGATTTCCTGTTGCGCTTTTTTATCGTCCGGATTGTGTTCTACTGCCGCCATCGCCAGTTCATAACCGCGCAAGGCCTGCATCAACGGCGACATACCGCGAAAGACTTCCATAAGCACCGTGTTTTCCGGTTCGAAGACCTTATCCTGCGCCAGATATTCAATCCGCAAGCCCCGCATGGTGGTGATTTCCCCGGCATCTACAGGAATCAGTCCTGCCACGGCCTTCAAAAAAGTGCTCTTGCCCGTACCGTTCACACCGACAATCCCGACCTTGTCTCCGGCATCCATGCTGAAATTTACACCATCAAAGAGAATTTTCTCCCCATAGCTTTTGGTAAAATTTTCTACAGTTATAATCATATATCAAACTTCCTCACAGTTTTATTCTCTGTAAGTATAACGCAAATACTATCTCACAAGCAAAAAATTTTCGATAGCCCACATGGTATTATGGTGGAAGATATGTGGAAAGGTTATTGCACATTACTTGAAATGCTAAAAAAATGACTGTTGCATCAACACCTGCAACAGTCATTTTTTTAGCAATATGTCACTAATTCCTCGATAGGTTTCGTCTTTTCATGCGTTGGCGTGGGGCGGGTGCCCTCTGCGGCATAGCCCAAATCCATCAACAGTACGACCTTTTCATTTTCCGGCAGCTGCAAGGCGGCTGCCGCCTTGTCGGGGTCAAAGAAATTGAGCCAGCAGCTGTCAACGCCCAAAGCTGCCGCCATCAGCATCATATGGGTGGCCACAATACTGGCATCTTCTTCGCCGGAAGTGTATTTATTCCCCGGATAGGTAAACTGCTGCTTGCTGTCATATGTTACCGCCAGCACCACGGGTGCACCATAACGACAGGGAGTCAGCTCGTCCACGAGCTTTAATGCTTTTTCCGACTGCATGACATAGATATGCTGCGGCTGGCTGTTCTTTGCCGTAGGAGCAACCTGCCCAGCCTCTAAAATCTTCGCCAGCATATCCTTGTCTACCCGCTTATCCGGCTGATACCGCTTGCACGAATAGCGTTTTTTGGCAAGTTCCAAGAAATCCATAATCATCCTCCTCTGATATAACCAATTATCGTTTACCTTGTGTGCAATTCTCCATGATAAACGAAAAATCCTGCACAAGGCAGGATTTTATTTTTACGGCAAGTCTCTGCGGCTTTTTTTCTGTACCTGCCGCAGCCTGATTTCCAGACACACAGCACCGATAAGCACCCCGGCAATAAGACCAATCCAGTAACCATAAGGCCCTAATTCCGTATATTTTGCCAGTCCCCAACCAAGCGGCAGACCGACAATCCAGAAGGACAACACCGCCAGCCCAAAGGTCACATGAACATCCTTAAAGCCTCTTAGTGCCCCCTGCAATGGAGCATTAATGCTGTCCGCAAACTGCATAAAGACCGCATAAATCAAAAAGCCTGCCAAAAGCGGCTGTACCTCTATACTACTGGTATAGAAGGCCGCGATTTCAGCACGCAACCGGGTCAGAAGCAGTGCCAGCGTTCCCACGGTAAAAAAGGTCAGATACCGGCTCAATTTAATGTACTGCCGTGCATCGTCCAACCGTTTTGCCCCGACCTCATAGCCGACCAGAATCGTCAAGGTCATGCTCACCGCCAAAGGAATCATATAGACAATGGTGGTAAAATTCATGGCTGCCTGATGCGCGGCAACAATCGCCGTCCCGTAAGCTGTCATAAACAGCCCCACCGCCCCGAAGATACTCTGCTCACAGAACATCGTAGCGCCAATGGGAATCCCTACGCCCAGCTGTTTTTTCCACTCGGCCAGATGAATTCCCGGCAAATGACGGAACACATGATAGTCCCTAAAAGGATGCAGCCGGCAAACCACGATAATGTTCAAAAGCAGATTCAGGGTCAATGTCACCGCCGAACCAATCCCTGCGCCAATACCGCCAAAGGCGGGGATACCCAATAGACCATACATAAAGATGTAGTTAAGCGTAATATTGGTCGGCACAGTACACATGGTCACACACATCGTAAGCCGCGTATAACCATGAGCATCAATAAAGTTGCGCAGCACCGCCGAAATAAAGATGGGAATAATGCCCAAGGACAGGAACATCAGATAATGACTCGTAATGTATTCCACCTGCGGCTCCAGATGCAAAAGCGGCAAAATATACGGCACCGTAAGCCAGCCCAAAGCCACAAAGCCCACCCCCAAAGCAAAAGCCCAATAAAAGCCCTGCTTGACGATAAAGCCGATTTTTTCCTGTTTACCGGCACCATAAAGCTGGGAAATAGTCGGCGTAAGCCCCGATATAATTCCCAGAAAACTGCCGAAAAAGGGCATAAAGAGATTAACGCCCACAGCCACGCCCGCCAAATCCTGCTGGCTGATATGTCCGGCCATCACCGTATTAAAAAACCCTGTTGCCATTAAAGACAACTGGGTTATAAAGATGGGCAAAAGCACCACAAAGAATTGCCGTGCTTTCGCCTTGTAACCAAAGGTCTGTTTCATCAGTTTTCATCCTTCGCGAGGCAACAGTTCTTATACTTCTTGCCGCTGCCGCAGGGACAAGGGTCATTGCGTCCTGCCTTTTGGCGGCGCACTTCTGCAAAAGGAATTACCTGTCCCATCCCGCTTTTTTCAAAAAGTTCACGCGGCGTATGACCTTTAAGCGGCCAAAGATGCGTTTCATTATTGTAAGCAATGAGCAGGGGAACAACGGCCTTCATCTTGGCTTCGTCCTTCATCAGGCCGAGCTGTTCCAGATATTCAGCCGCTTCCGTCATCGAACCGCCATTTTGCAACAGGATAAAGATTTCCCCTACGATATCGGCGGCTTTGAGCACATCACAGCCATGTTCCTTCATAAAGAACTGTGCCAGCTCCTTGTACTCATTGGTATCGTCGATATGATTGTCGGCACCGGCTTCAAAGAGCTGTTTGTAACCAAATTCTGCAAAGTCCAGATTGCTATGCTTACGCTGTTCGTCCTCCAAAGCATTTTCATCAATCAGCGTATAATACTTCACGCCCTGCGGCAGTGCCACGATGGTATTCGTCCAACAGGAAGCATTGAGCATAACGCCGACAAAATCCCTGAAGGAAAGATTTTCCCGCTGGTCTTTTTCCAGCTGTCCGGCCACTTTGGTATAGAGCGTTTCATAATCCATATAACCGCAGTAGAACAGGTAACCTGCCGTAAGTCTCGTGATTTCCGTATTCATGGTGGCGAGCGCTTCAAAGTTGGGCGAATCCAGCTTCTTGAATTCATCACGGATTTCCTTCGGCATATACCAGACGAGCTTATCGCCGTCTTTGCCGCAGGACAGAAGCCCCAGACCGCGAAGATAGTCCAGACGTACATCATCATCGCGAAGCTTGCTGCTCTTGCCCTTTTCCAGAATGAAATGCTGGAAACATTCATATTCTTCGAGCAGGATGGACGGCAGCCAAATGCGGGCAAATTTCAGAATCTCCGGAGCAAGTTTCTCCGCCAGTTCCGCTTTTTTTAGGGAGCTTGCACCGCTGATGTTGAGGTTGTAGCGAATATCGTCCAGTTCCGCCTTGGTCATGGCACTCAGCATTTCCTTCAGCGTATTCTTCTCCGGCATCTTATGACGATAGAGCGCCTTCTTGCGCTCCTCCATATCCGCTTCCATCATCTGGGCAAGGCTTTCCGCCTGAGTCAATTCATTTTTCTGGTCTTCCATTGGTAATTCTAAAATCCTTTCTTTCCGTACATCTTAAGGGTAAACGATTGGTCAGCCGAAGTAGTCGGCAATGCCATCGGCAATGCCCTGTGCGGCTTTTCGGATGCCGTCTTCGCTGTCCATGAGTTTTTCTTCGCTCTCATTGGAGATAAAGGCAACTTCCACAAGCGTAGCAGGCATATCGGTATGCTTTACCACATAGAAGTTGCAGCTCTGCGTGCCGCGGCTCTGCGTACCCAACTGGTCAATAATGCCAATACGGATTTTATCGGCCAGCTTACGGGAACGTTTATCCCCCAACGAGTAGTAATAACCGGTAGTACCATGAGCAGCACTGCTGGTGAAGGAATCCATATGAATGGATATGAATATATCGGCATTTTTTTCATTGGCCACATCACAACGGGCCTGTAATTCTTCGATATCTGTAGCCTTGGCCCGCTTCTTGGAAACTTCGATATCGGCACTGCGTGTCATATATACTTCCGCGCCCTCTTGAACCAGCAAGCGTTTGAGTTCGTTAGCCACGCGCAAGGTAACGCTTTTTTCCATGACCCCCGTGGGGCCGATGGCGCCGGAATCACTGCCACCATGCCCGGGGTCAAGGACAATCTTGCGCCCCTTCAGCCCCGTAATACCGGAAAGCTCACCATCCATATCGTCCTCATCGTTAGGTTCCTGTGTTTCCTGTTTAGGCGCCGGTTGTTCAACCGGTTTAGATGGAGCAGTTTTAACGGTCTCCGTTTCGTTTTTGGCAGGCTGTGCGCCATTCCGGGACAAATCAATTTGGGCACCATCCGAATTGGTGAGGTTGCCAAAGTCCATGACAATACGCCCGGGTATGGTGCCGCCATTTAAGGCAAAAACATTGTAGTTATTTTTGCCAACTTTGGTTTCCACCACCACCCGGACGGTCTGCGGGTCAAATTGGGCAATTTTTACACCACCCACAAAACGATTCTCGATGCTTATATGTTTGTCCAGCTTGGGTGAAAGCCAGGCGTTTTCGATATCCACCACTACGCGATCCGGGCCGGACAACACCATTTTTTTATACTTAACAGGCTTGGTGGCATCAATGACAATACGAGTTTTATCCCCATCAAAACTGTCGCGGATGCCGGTGATTTCCACCATGCTGTTTACGCGCTCACTAAAATCCCCTTCCTCGGCAGATGCGGCCGACAAGGACAGGAACAGGCATAAAGTTGTCAACAGCAGTAAATGTATATAGAAGAAAATACGTTTCATAGAATCCCTCCATCAACAGGACACATATACTCTATTATCAACTTTATTGCGTGAAAATGCAAGGGCTGGAGAGGATTTTAATAGAGATTTAAGTCAGGACATCTTCCCATGCACGGTTCGTGGCAAAGAGAAGATGAAAATTGCCCCTAACTAAAAAAGCCCGCTGACAAAAAGTTTCAACGGGCTTTTTAGATACCTTTATCACGAACTAACCGCTAAACTAGCGTTTTGCTTTTGGTTTGCCGAGTATTTCTGACCAGATAACCGCCTGCTGCAGATTATTCAGCGTTAATTGCGTCTGTGGAGACTGCCTCTGCGCGTTTTGCGAAGCAGCCTGCCTTTCTAGCTGCTCACGCTGCTTTTGTTTTTTCTTTCTGCGCAGCATTTCCTGATAGCGTTCCTGCTGAGCACGAATCGCATCCTGTGTTTCTACTTCTGATGTTGTCTGGATTTCGGGCATCTGCGGTGCGCCCCGCAGGTCGGGAATTTCAAATTTTTCCTGCTTAGGGCGTGGCAGTTCGATATCCGGCAGGGGACGCCTGCCGAGGTCCGGCACACGGCGCTTGGGAACTGGCTTTTTCTTATCCTTGCGGTCAGAGAAAATCGCAAAGAGAATAAAGAGGACGATGACCCAAAAGGAGTCCATGGGAATCCCCCCTTATTTTACCGGTGCAGCGGGTGCCTGAAGTTTCCCGGCGCCGCTGCCTTCGCTGATGGCGTTGCGCATGTCCGTATCCGCCTGCACATTGTTGAGGTTATAGTAATCCATAACCCCCAGCTTGCCTTCCCGCAAAGCCTGTGCCATAGCGTGCGGCACTTCGGCCTGCGCTTCGACGACTTTGGCTTCCATTTCCTGCGTATAGGCCTTCATTTCCTGTTCTTTAGCGACAGCCATGGCGCGGCGTTCCTCGGCTTTTGCCTGGGCGATACGCTTGTCGGCTTCGGCCTGGTCGGTCTGCAGTTCTGCACCGATATTCCGTCCTACATCCACATCAGCAATATCAATGGAAAGGATTTCAAAAGCCGTACCGGCATCAAGCCCCTTGCCCAAAACGGTCTTGGAAATATCGTCCGGGTTTGCCAGCACATCATTATGACTTTCCGAAGAACCAACCGTCGTAACAATACCCTCACCAACACGGGCGATAATCGTGGGTTCACCGGCGCCGCCAACCAGACGGTCAATATTGGCACGAACCGTCACACGCGCTTTGATTTTGAGTTCAATACCATTTTTCGCTACAGCCGAAACCACCGGTGTTTCAATAACCTTCGGATTAACGCTCATCTGCACGGCTTCGAGCACATCACGGCCAGCGAGGTCGATAGCCGCCGAGCGTTCAAAGGGCAGAGGAATCTGCGCACGGTGTGCCGCGATAAGGGCATCCACAACCTTATCCACGTTGCCGCCCGCAAGATAATGCGCTTCAAGCTGATTAACCGCCACATCAAGACCAGCTTTATTGGCCTTAATCAAAGGCAGGATAATCTTGTTGGGCGGTACACGGCGCATGCGCATACCTACGAGCGTCATAATGCCCACCCGCACATTAGCTGCCAATGCAGAAATCCAGAGTCCGATGGGGACAAAATGCAGGAAAATCATCATAAACGCAATGATGAGAACCAGCAGGAATGCTGAACCAATCAAACCACTCATAATCAAACCTCCTTAAACCTGTCGGACAACCACACGGTTTCCTTCTACTGCCACAACTTGAACCTGTACACCTTTCGGCACGAAAGCCCCTTCCGAAACCACATCCACCGGCTTGCCGTTAAGCCTTGCACTGCCGGAAGGGCGCAACTCGGTCATCACCTCACCGGTAACACCCAAAAGGGAATCCCGCGGCTCTGCACTGACAAACCCGCGTTCGGCGCGCGATTCATCCTTCAATACCACCTTGTTCCAAAGTTTGCTCGATGGCAGGCGTTTCACAATCAGGGCAAAAATCACAATCGCTGCCACAAAGGAAATCAGCATGGCATACAGCGCCTGAATATCGCCGCCCAAAGCCAATACCACACTGTAGAGCATCGCCGCTACACCCAGTCCGGCTAAAAGCCCCACCGTCGGCAGCAGCATTTCCACGATAATACAGATAATACCGCCCATAAAAATGGCAATCTGATAAAGCGAAACCAGACCTTTCACATACTGGCTGCCCCAAAAGACACCCGCGGCCACCAGCCCCAACAAAATGCCCGCGCCCATGCCGCCAGTCTTAATCTCGACCATAATGGCCAAAAACATAATCACCAGCAAAAGCATCTGCAGCACCGGCATATTAATCGCCACATCCATAGCCTCACCCCCTTAGGAAATATTTCCACATTCCCCGCAAAAAATCCTGCCTAACAAGCCTGTCTAAGACTACATCGTACTAAGCTCATGGAGGTTGGTGATGTTTTTCCGCAGCGTTTGACAAGCCTGTCTTAGCGGAGCAATCGTATCGTACTAAGCCCGTGGGGGCTGGCGGTGTTTTTCCGTAGCGTTTGACAAGCCTGTCTCAGCGGAGGAAAAATACTGCCAGCCCCCACGGGCGTCTTATCACTACGATGTAACTCTTACCCCTGCAAGAAGCTCTTTACAATTGTATTAACCATCTTCCCATCAGCGCGCCCCTTAACCTTCGGCATCAGCACGCCCATAACCTTCCCCATATCTTTCGGCGTAGCAGCCCCGGTCTGCTCTACAGCAGCTTTCACCAGTTCACGCACTTCATCTTCGGAAAGCTGTGCGGGCAGGTACGGCAGGAGCACATCAATCTCCGCCTGCGTCTTTTCCACCAAATCCTCACGGCCGCCCTTCTGGAATTCCTCAATGGAATCACGGCGCATCTTTACTTCCTTGCTGATAACCGCGATTACATCTTCCTCGCCCAGTTCCTTCTGCCCGTCGATTTCCTGCTGACGAATGGCACCGCGCACCATACGGATAACGGCCAGACGTTCCTTTTCCTTGTTCTTCATGGCTTCTTTCATATCTGCGGTAAGCTGTTCTTTTAACGACATATCTTCTTCCTCCAATATAAATCCATATAACAAAAAGACACCTGAAAATCTTACGACCTGCAGGTGTCCCGCGCAAATTATCTGAACTTGCGTTTACGAGCTGCCTCAGATTTCTTCTTGCGGCGAACGCTCGGTTTCTCGTAATGTTCACGTTTTCTCACTTCAGCCAGCGTACCAGCTTTCTGGGACATACGCTTGAAGCGGCGGAGAGCACTATCGATTGATTCATTTTTACCAACTTTAATTTCGTTTGCCATCTATTTTTCCCCCCCTCCACTTAACATGGGAGTTTGTGTTTTCAAAACTACACCACGCTATTATACAATAATAATCGCGCCCGTGTCAACACAAATCCGCACAAATCGTCAGCCGGGGGGCCATTGCATGGAGCGACCGCCTAAGAGATGGAAGTGCAGATGTTTCACCGTCTGACCGCCTTCATCACCGGTATTGGCAACAACCCGGAAACCTTTTTCGGCCACACCAAGTTCGCGGGCCAACTGCGGAATAACATCCACCAGAATATGAGCAGCCAGTTCCTTGTCCTCAGCCTTGAGTTCTGCCACACTTGCTACATGTTTCTTGGGAATCACCAGCACATGAACAGGCGCCTGCGGTTCCAAATCCTTGAACGCCAGCACGGTCTCATCCTCATAAACCACCGTAGACGGAATTTCCTTGCCTGCAATCTTGCAAAAAATACAATCTGCCATCATTTACACCTCCTTTACAAATCGCATATTAAATATAATTCGTCAAAAGCAAAAAAATCCCTGCAATCCTGAAAAAAATATTTTCTGCTTGCTTTTTGGCTTACACCATGTTACACTTTGAGTAATTCAATTACACAGATGCACCAAAGGAGTTTGATATTATGAACTTCGCTGAAAAATTGCGCCAGCTGCGCAATCAGAAAGGAATTAGTCAGGAAGCCGCCGCCAAAGCCATTGGCGTAACCCGCCGCACCTATATTTCCTACGAACGCGATGGCCGCTATCCCAAGACCCGTGAACGCTATGCCAAACTGGCAGAACTGTTTGGCGTAGACACCAACTACCTCTATACCGAAAACGAAAGCTTTTTAAGTCAGGCTGAAGCGGAATACGGCCGCAACGGCATGAAACAAGCGACCGTTTTGGTCAATGAGTTATCCGGACTCTTTGCCGGCGGTGAGCTCAGCGAAGAAGACCGCGATGCCGTTATGCAATCCTTACAGGAGGCCTATTGGCTGGCAAAAAAGGAAAACAGGAAGTACCGAAAAAACTCTAAGGAGTGAATGACGTGGATTCAGAACAGTGCCATAAACGTGCCCGCGAGATAATCCGGCAGGTTGGCCGCCGTGATATGCGACAAGCAGCGCGTGAACTCAATATCAAGGTTCTTTATAATGAAAACTTCTCGAAACTTTTGGGTATGTACTTCTGCCAATGGCGTCACCGCTTTATTTTCCTCAATACCAATTTGGACGATATTTGGCAGAACATGGTTCTGGCTCACGAAATCGGCCATGACCAGCTGCATCGTGACATTGCCAAGCATCAGCAAATGCACGAATTTGAACTATTCCGCTTGAACAGCCGCACCGAATATGAAGCCAACGCCTTTGCCGCCCATCTGTTGATGGATACGGATGAAGTTTACGCCGAACTGAAAGACGGCTGTGATGAATTCACCCTTGCCCAAAAGATGAACTGCAACATCAATCTGACATTGATAAAATTGCAGGAAATGGCCAAACTGGGCTACGATATCCGCCCCAGCGACCGTGCTGACAGTCAGTTCTTCAAAAAAATCCGCGTATGATTTTAGAGCGTAATAAATATTTTTTTCAAACGTATATACAAATACAAAGATATAACGCGATAATACAGGGAGTATCCTTTTCCCAATATAATTTTACGGAGGTATCACTATGACTAACGCAATCATCCATTACGAAGTAATTATGAACATTGTCCTGATTGTTTTGGTGGTCTGCCTCGCCACCTACACCATTGCTCAGGATATGCGTCTGCGGAAATACAAATTGCTGCTGGCCGATAAACAGTCCGGCAATACACACAAGTCTAACCAGCAAGGCAAGCCCGCCATCCTGCACAGCCGATTAGCGGCGTAAACCTTGCAGTTAATTCCCTACACGACTCAGGAGCTATGTGAAGTTGGATTGTTTTCCACTCACATAGCTCCTGTTTTGCGTTTTACGTTATTTCAGCTTTTCCCCATTGCTGGCAATGATGTCCTTATACCAATAGAAGGACTTTTTGCGATAGCGTTCGAGCGTCCCTGTGCCATCATCATTGCGGTCTACATAGATGAAACCGTAGCGCTTGGCCAGTTCTGCCGTTGATGAGCTGACGAGGTCAATGCAGCCCCAGGTGGTATAGCCCATCACGGGCACGCCATCTTCAATGGCTTCTGCGACCTGTTTCAGATGGTCATTGAGGTAGGCAATGCGGTAATCGTCGTTGACCGTCTTGCCGCCCTGGCCGTCGTCCACCAATACATCCTTAGCGCCTAAGCCGTTCTCCACGATAAAGAGCGGTTTCTGCCAGCGGTTGTAGAAGCGGTTGAGCACATAGCGAATGCCCTGCGGGTCAATCTGCCAGCCCCATTCGGATTCTTTGAGATAGGGATTCTTCACGCCCTGAATGATATTGCCGCTGCCTTCTTCTTTCCTGTCTGCCGACTCACAAACGCTGACATAATAGCTGAAGGACACGAAATCGACCGTATGTTCCTTCAGGAGTGCCAGTTCTTCCGGCGTGGTCTTGATTTCAATGCCGTTTTCCCGGAAATAGCGTTTCATATAGCCGGGATAAACGCCGCGTACATGCATATCGCCGAAGAAGTCGTTAAGGTTATTGGCCTGCATAGTGGCAATGACATCATCCGGATTCGGCGTCAGCGGATAGGTCGGCATGGACAGAACCATACAGCCGATTTTGGCGTCCGGGTCAATCTCATGGCCGATTTTCGTGGCGAGTGCCGATGCCACGAGTTCATGGTGGCAGGCCTGATAAAGGTCAGACTTACTCAGTTCAGCAAGCGGGGTCATAATGCCACCGCTTATTAAGGGAGCATGCAACACCGAGTTGATTTCATTGAAGGTCAGCCAGTATTTGACCTTGCCCTTGTAGCGGTTAAAGAGCACCCGCACATAGTTTTCATAGAAGCCAATGAGGTCATGGTTGACCCAGCCGTTGTATTTTTTTGCCAAATTGAGCGGCGTTTCATAGTGGGAAATCGTCACCAACGGTTCAATGCCGTATTTGTGGCATTCAGCGAACAAATCGTCATAGAACTGCAGCCCCTTTTCATTTGGTTCTGCATCATCACCGTTCGGGAAGATGCGGCTCCAGGCAATGGAGGTGCGGAACACCTTAAAACCCATTTCCGCAAAGAGCTTGATATCCTCTTTATAGCGGTGATAGAAATCAATCGCCGTAAGTTTCATATTGTCCGGGGTCGGTTCAGCTGTAGGTGCTCCCTCGAGTCCACGCGGCATGATATCCTGAATATCCAGGCCCTTGCCGTCCTCGTTGTATGCACCTTCGCACTGATTAGCAGCTACTGCGCCGCCCCATAAAAATTCCTTAGGAAATGCCATTTTTTCTCCCCTCTTCTTATGCAATAACCGTCAATAAGTTTGCTTCTTCTGCTACGTCTTTTTCATCGGTGATGACCATATCCATATACTGGGCATGGTTGGTGACAATCACCGGTGTAATGGTGTTGTAACCGGCTGCTGCGATTTTGTCCTTGTCGAATTCAATCAAAGTCGTGCCGGCCTGTACATGGTCGCCCTGCTTTACCTTGGTGGTGAAGTATTTGCCTTCCAGCTTCACCGTATCCATACCGATATGGATTAAGATTTCTGCGCCCTTATCCGTAACCAAACCGATAGCATGGCCAGTCGGGAACAGCGTCATCACTGTGCAGTCTGCCGGAGCGACTACCTTGCCGTCGCTGGGTTCAATGGCAATGCCCTTGCCCAGTACGCCCATGGCAAAAGCTTCATCAGGTACTTCTTCCAGGGCCACGATTTTACCAGCCAGCGGCGCCTTGATGATTTCCCGCTCAGCCGTGCCATCTGCTTTTTCCGCTACTACCGTCAGTTTTTCTGCAGGCGCAGCGTCCTTGTACAGAACCGCCGTAACCGCCAGACCAAAGACAAAGGATACAGCCGAAGCAATCATGCCGCCGTACATACCAGCAAGTTCACCCGTTTTCGGGTCAATGAAGGTCGGATAACCGAAGATGCCCAAACCGCCGAACATATAGAGATTAACGGACAGCATAGCCATCAGGGCACCGCCGACAGCACCGCCGATACAGGAAATCACGAAGTATTTTTTCCGCGGCAGGGTGATACCGTAAATGCAGGGTTCCGTTACACCGAAGATACCAGAGATAAAGGCCGGCAGGGAAATGCTCTTGAGTTTCTTGTCATGGGTGCGCAGGAAGATACCGAGCACAACGCCAATCTGGGCAAAGGAACAGCCAAAATAGGTAACAACCAGCGGGTCATAACCATATACCGTGATATTGTTGATCATAATGGGAATCAGGCCCCAGTGCAGGCCGAACATGACGAATACCTGCCAAAAAGCACCGATAAAGAGACCTGCCACAACCGGGCTGACGTTGTAAATCGCCATCGCAGCTGCACCGACCAGCTGACCAGCCCAGGTTGCCACCGGCCCAATCACCATAAAGGTCAGCGGAACGACAATCAGCAGCGTGAAAAACGGCGTCAAAAAGCCTTTGAGCATCGTGGGCATAGCCTTGGCAATCTGCCGTTCCACTTTCGAGCCGAACCATACTGCCACCACGATGGGAATAACGCTGGAGGCGTAATTCATCAGGATAACCGGCAAACCGAGCAGTTCCATATGAATGGCCGACTGGAAAATCGTGCCTTCAAAGAGCGTGTACAGGGTGTCGCCCTTCATGATAGCCGACACCGTAGGATAAACGAGTGCCGCACCAATCGCCATACCCGTAAATTCATTCATCTTGAACTTGCGGGCGGCGGTAAGGCCAAGGAAAATCGGCAGGAAATAGAAGAACATATCCCCTAAGATATTGAGCATCTGCGCCGTGCCGCTGTCCTTGGCTACCAGTCCTGTAGCCATAAAGAGCGCCGTAAAGCCCTTAATCATGCCGGTAGCCACGAGCACGCTGAGTACCGGCTGGAACACACCGGAAATCAAATCGATAAATTTATCCAGCGGGCTGAGATTCTTGTCCTCCTCATCTTCGCCTGCCTTTGGAGCATTGCCGGATATATTGCTGACCTCGAGCACCGTGTCGTAAACATCGGCCACTTCATTGCCGATAACCACCTGATACTGGCCGCCGCTCTGGATAACCGTCACTACGCCCTCGCGTGCCTTCAGATAGTCGGTATCGGCCTTGGATTCATCCTTCAACTTGAACCGCAGCCGCGTGATGCAGTGGGCAAGGCTGATGACGTTTTCCTCGCCGCCCACGTGCCGGACAATGTCCTTTGCCAGCTCTTCATACTTCTTCATCATAAATCCCTCCAAAATTAAATAACTTTGAAGGTTTGGCCAACTGAATGTAACCATCCTAAACATACAAAAAAAGCGTGGATTAACCAAGAGGCATACTTCGCCTGCAAGGTTTGGCCGCACTTGCGTAACCATCCCGCTTTGTACAAGATAAATAATAACAAATCAATACAGAATTGTCAATAAAAAAAATACAGCCATGCCGCGATATCGTCCTGCATAGCTGTATTTTTATTTTATTTTGCCTTATTGGTTAGATTTGTCCAGTTTTCCTCTGTGAAGGAATCGCGGCAGAAAACTCCGGCGAAGATACCAGTCTGTTCGACATACCGGTCTTATCTGCCGAAACTGCCAGCAGTTTGCTGACACCTGCCGAAGCCCCCGTACCAATGGATTGCACCCGCGTCATATAGTTCAGGGAAACCTTGGATTCGGTTAAAGGTGCCTGCTCAACTCCCTGCAACAGATTCGTCAATTCCGACGCTTTCTTGTTCTTCAGTGTCAAATGACCGCCCTGTCCACTTGTCAAAACAATGTCCTGTCCTTGTACTGCATAGGATTGAATCGTCTCATCAAACATCTCTATTTCATCCTTTGTATCATCATAATTATATACCTTATCATGCCCCCAATACTCACTACCAAACCAAACAATCGTATCCTTACCCACACTGCAGTATATCAAATCCTCGCCTTTACCACCATAAAATCTCGTTTCTCCCTCACTTCCGTATAATTTATCATTGCCTTCTCCACCATCCAGATTACTGCTACTATTACCAGCCCAAATAATATTATCTCTTTCATCACCAGTTATGTTAATATACGACGATACTCCTCTTGCATCCATATTTTTTATATCCGTTTTATAATTATTCATATCATAGTAACTGCTCTGATATTTATCGGTAACCACGATTTTCCCGTTGGCCACATCTTTTTCTGCCCCTTCAGGCAGCTTTTTGTCACGCCAATAGGTCCACAGACTACCATCCTTAGCCTTAACATCAATATCTTCTGCTTTGACGTTCTTGACGGTCAGGCTGCTTGTATCGGTCTTTAAGACAACATCATTACCTTTTACTTCATAACTGCGGATATATTCACGTCCCTGCTCAATAATATCCTGTCCTTTGGTGTAGTTCCAAATAACCAGGCCGGTCATATTTGTACCGTATAAATTGAATGTATCCTTCCCTGCACCACCAAAATAATTCGAATTGGAGTTATCGCTAATGGAAAAATAATTTTCTATAGAATTGCCGATAATAAATCGGTTTGGTTCCCAACACCAAAAGCCGGAACGTCCTGCCTTATTTCCAGAAGCGTTGACAACCTTGATGCATTCCTCTATCTTTGCATCCCAAGATAATCCAATACTATCTGTATTATTCTCCGAAACAGTAAAATACGTTCCTCCATCACTTAGTCGATTTTCATCTACAGGCACCCCCTCTTTCTCATACATATAGGTTGCTCGTATGCCATCCTTATCCCAGATGTTTAGTATCTTATTTACACCATTTTTAATGGTCATTCTGCCGGCGCCGGATTTCAGGATAACATCGTTACCATTAAGCTCATAGCCATCATAAGAACCAGCAAGCTGGATAATATCCAATCCGGATTGATAATCTGCAATGGTCTGATTGGCAGCCGTTGTATTCATCCTGTAATTTTTCTGCTGTGTCCCGCTTAATCCGGCAAAGCCATAGTTTTGCACCGTTTCCTTGCCATTGCTGTCCTTAATGACCAGGTTCTTATACAGGCCTTCCTTGATAAGGACGGAACCATTCGTGGTCTGCAGAGTCACATCCTTATTATTAATCGTATATCCCAGTATCTGCGTTCCCTGCAGCTGCAGAATATCCTTGTCGCTCTCATAGTTGGCAATCACATCACTGCCACCGTTAGCCCTAAGGACAAACGTATCTGCATTACTGCTGCCATAAAATGTTTCATCCGCAGAGGAACCACTTAATGTGAGTGAATAATGCGCCTCTCTGCCATCCACTGTCGATGCCGGATAACCTTCGTCCAAATCCAGCTCCCCAGAAAACCAGTAGCTCAATTCAATAGTCTTTCCATCCTCCGAATAAGAAGCATACTCAGGCAATTCCCGGCGATATGTCTTATGAACCAACGTAGAACCTGTTTTAAGCAGAATATCCTTGCCAGCACCATTTTGAACGCGAATTTGACCTGTGCCATTCTGGATAACAACATCTTTGCCATCCAGTTCTCCTTCTCCAGACCAATCCGCAGACAATTGAATAATATCCTTGCCCTTTTCATAGTTACGAATCGTATCATTCCCGGCATTCTTTGCAAAAACAAACGTATCCGTACCAGCACCACCAATAAGGGTATCATTGCCCAGACCGCCTGTCAGTACAGCGCCGCCAGTGCCAGCGGTCAGCGTATCATTGCCGCGGCCGCCCGTCAGGGTTGCCTTTCCGGCACCGCCGGAAAGATTCAGTGCCTGCGCCGTATTGCCGCCATTGATAACCACGGCACCCTTTACCTTCGAACCATCTACCTTGCGGACACGCGCATCGTAATCCGACAGGTTATACGTTCCCTTTGCCGCAGCCCCCAACACGAGGACAGAATTATTATTCGTATAGGCATCACCAGCAGCTAATTTCTTGCTGTCTACCACCTTCGTTGCAATGGTTCCCTGCGCATTCGCCAGCAAAATCTTCTTGTTGCGTGCGCCCTTGACCACCACTTTGGTGCTGCCGTCATACAGGATAACATCCTGCCCGGATAAATCCGTGCCTGTCAAGCTGCCCGTTATGAAGCGGATAACATCCTTATTGGCTTCATAACCGCTAATGGTAACTGCGCCTTTGTTCGCCCCCAATATATAGGTATTTTTGCCTGCACCGCCGATTAACGTCAGCGGCTTATTCACACTGCGTGCATCAACTGTCACATCACCAGCAGTTTTGCTGATATCCACCTTCTGTACCGCAGGTTCATACCAGGCCAGGTTCAAGGTGCCGGTAAAACCTGCCGACAGGCTGATACCCGCTTTCCCAGCCAGATACGACGCTCCCTTGGGCAGATTGCGATAGACATATTTCGTGAGGGTCTTGCCTTCTGCCTGAATGGTCAGGTTCTTGAGCGTGCCATTTTCCACAACAATCTTGCTCGTACCATCGTAGAGAACAACTTCATTACCCGCTGCTTCAATCTTATCGAGTTTGCCTGTACGCAGCTTGATGATGTCTTTCCCCGGCTGGTAGCCACGGATACGGTCCGCACCTTCATTCCTGCCTGCAACGAAAGTATCTATACCGCTGCCGCCAATAAGGGTATCATTGCCAAGGCCGCCTGTCAGTACAGCGCCGCCAGTTCCAGCGGTCAGCGTATCATTGCCG
>DJYL01000013.1 GCA_002448495.1 Pseudoselenomonas ruminantium
TCTCTCCCTGGAACCGTGGTCATGCCGGTGATTACGACCTCACGGAACTCTTTAACTGGATGGATACCATCTGCAAGGCAAAATAAACAGCAGGAAAATTTTAGCCAAAAATTTAGCCAAATCCTTGCATAACCTCCCTGCCCGTGCTATACTATTTTGGTACTGGACGTACTGACGTCTGGTTCCAAGTCAAAACTTGACTGGCTTTGCCCCGAAAGGTAAGCTAGGTCTAAACCAAGCTCGCGCATAGCTTGCTTGTATCAATTCCCAGTTTCGTTGGGGTGAAAGCGAGGTGTAAATCATGAAACAGGGTATTCATCCGGAATATTTCGAGGCTACGGTAACCTGCGGCTGCGGCAACACGTTCACCACGGGTTCCACGCAGAAAGAACTGCGCGTCGATGTTTGCTCCAAGTGCCATCCGTTCTTCACGGGTCGTCAGCGTGACGTACAGGCAGGCGGTCGTATCGAAAAGTTCAACAAGCGTTACGCCAAGAAGTAAGATACGTTATGGTAAAGCAGAGCATATTGCTCTGCTTTATTTAGTATTAAGGATAAATCAAGAATATTCGGTGTTTCCAAGTGTACGTTAGGAGGAAAGACCTTGAGTGATAAAAAATTGATGGTAGGCGGTCAGGCTGTTATTGAAGGCGTGATGATGCGCGGGCCGAAGCTCACGGCGACAGCCGTGCGTGACCCGCAAGGCAGGATTCAGGTCGAGACCAAGCCCGTAAATTCCATTGGCGATAGATTTCCCGTTTTGAAAAAGCCCTTTTTGCGCGGTACGGTGTCGTTAATTGAGTCGCTCGTTATCGGCATGAAGTCGCTGTCCTATTCGGCGAAGATGGCCGGCGAAGAAGACGAACAGCTCTCCGATAAGGAGATGGCGGGCACCATTGTCTTTGCGCTGGCTTTAGCCAGTATTCTCTTTATCGCCATTCCCACCTTTGGGGCAAAATGGCTGCATAGCGCCACAGAAGATCCGGTGGTGCTGAATCTCTTGGAAGGTGTTTTGCGGCTGATGATTTTCCTGCTGTATATCTGGGGGATTTCCCGTCTGAAGGATATCCGCCGCGTGTTCCAATATCATGGAGCGGAGCATAAGACGATTTTCTGCTATGAGGCAGGTCTGCCGCTGACGGTGGAAAATGTGCAGAAATTCCCGCGCCTGCATCCGCGTTGTGGCACGAACTTTTTGCTGATTGTCATGCTCGTGTCCATCTTTGTGTTTGCTTTCCTCGGCTGGCCATCCCTGTGGGAGCGCATTTTGAGCCGTATCCTGCTGCTGCCGGTGGTGGCGGGTATCTCCTATGAGATTATAAGACTGGCCGGGCGCAGCCAGAACCGCTTTATCCAGACGGCCATCCGTCCGGGGCTTTGGCTGCAATATCTGACCACCCGTCCTCCGGAGGATGAAATGGTGGAAGTGGCGATTGAATCGCTGAAGGCGGTTCTGCCCGAGGAAGAAATTTTAGAAGGTACGCCGGATTATATCCATAAGGCAGAGGTCGAAAATGAAGTGGAGGATAACGCTCCTGTGGCCGCTGCTGTTACAGAATGAGTTTGAGGTGAAATAAGTGCTGGAAAAACTCCAAGCCGTTGAAGATAAATTTTTGGAACTGGAATCGCTGATCAGCGACCCGGATGTGATTGCCGATATGAGCCGCTGGCAGAAGTATAGCAGGGAACATGCCAGTCTTGCGCCCATCGTGGAAAAATTCCGCGAGTATAAGGAAGTAGTCAAGGGTATTGACGAAGCCAAGGCCATGTTTGCAGAATCCTTAGATGATGAAATGCGCAAGTTTGTCGAAGAAGAACTTGCTGAACTAAAGGCGCAGAAGGAAGTTCTCGATAACGAGCTGCCCATTTTGCTGCTGCCCAAAGACCCCAATGACGATAAAAACGTCATCGTGGAAATCCGCGGCGGTGTCGGCGGTGAGGAAGCGGCGCTCTTTGCCGGTGACCTGTTCCGCATGTATGGCCGCTATGTGGAAAAGCAGGGCTGGAAAATGGAAATCATTGACGCGAACCCTACAGAGCTTGGCGGCTATAAGGAAATTTCCTTTATGGTCACGGGCTTTGGCGCGTACAGCAAGCTCAAATACGAAAGTGGCACCCATCGCGTACAGCGCGTGCCGGCAACCGAATCCGGCGGGCGCATTCATACTTCGGCAGTGACGGTGGCGGTACTGCCCGAAGCCGAAGATGTGGACGTGGATATCAATCCCAATGATTTACATATCGACCTTTACTGTGCATCCGGTGCGGGCGGTCAGCACGTCAACCGTACGGAAAGTGCCATCCGCATCACGCATATTCCCACGGGCATTGTGGTGCAGTGTCAGGACGAGCGCTCCCAGCTCAAGAACAAGGACAAGGCGATGAAAGTCCTGCGGGCAAGGCTTCTTGACAAGGCACAGCAGGAACAGATGGACAGCATTTCGGCTGACCGTAAAAATCAGGTGGGTAGCGGTGACAGAAGTGAACGCATCCGCACCTATAACTTCCCGCAGGGGCGTGTTACTGACCATCGTATCGGTTTGACCTTGCACCGCATTGATGCAATTCTTGCCGGTGACCTTGACGAAATTTTAAATGCGCTGATTACTGCCGACCAGGCGGAACGGCTGAAACAGGTGAAGTAATGGCAGGCAATGAAATATGGACGATAGGCCGCATTCTCAAATGGACGGAGGATTACTTTGCCCAAAAGGGCATTGAAAATCCCCGACTGGATGCTGAGGTCTTGCTGGGACATGTCCTGCACAAACAGCGGATTTACCTCTATGTGCATTTTGACGAACCCTTGCAGGCGGCAGAACTGACGGCTTTTCGCGAAATGATCAAGCAGCGCATAAATCATGTGCCGGTGGCCTATATCTTAGGCGAAAAAGAATTTATGGGCCTGACCTTTAAGGTGACGGCGGATACGTTGGTGCCGCGCCCCGATACGGAAATTCTCGTGCAGGGGGCCGTGGAAAGGTTACGTCAGCTGGGGCAGGAAAAGCCACAGATTGCCGATATCGGCACTGGTACGGGGGCTGTTGGTTTAAGTGTCCTGCATTTTGTAAAAGATGCCCAGCTCGATACCGTGGATATTTCGCCCAAGGCAAGAGAAGTGGCTGAGGAAAATGCAGCTAATTTGGAACTTGCGGACAGGGCGCATTTCTTTACGGGGGATTTGCTGGCTCCTTTGCAGGGAAAGATGTATACGGCAATTCTATCCAATCCGCCCTATATCCCGGCGAAAGATATTGCGGGCTTAGCGGCAGATGTGCGAGTAAGTGAGCCGCATACGGCATTGGACGGCGGTGAGGACGGGCTGGACTTTTACCGCCGGCTTTGCGCCGAAGCTCCTGCTATGCTGAATAAGGACGGCTTTATGGCCTTTGAAGTGGGCATTGAGCAGGCACAGGCCGTAGCGGCACTGGCCAAGGAAAATCCGCTGATTGAACGGACGGAAATCTTAAAGGACTATGCGGGCATTGACCGGGTAGTGGTGGCATGGAAAAAGAGGCATGACAAGATAAATGGAAACCAAGCTGATTCAGATAGATAATGTAAAAGCGCAGAAAGAAGCGCTCCACGCAGCCGGCGAGCTTATCCGTCAGGGAGAGGTCGTGGCCTTCCCTACAGAAACGGTGTATGGTTTGGGCGCCAATGGTTTGGATGCCGACGCCTGCGCCAAGATTTATCAGGCTAAGGGGCGTCCATCGGACAATCCCTTGATTCTCCATGTGGCCAATCGTTCCATGATTGACCAGATTGCGGCAACGATTCCTGAAAAGGCCGAAAAGCTCATTGCCGCTTTTTGTCCCGGCCCGATTACCTTGATTCTGCCCCGCAAGAGCATCGTGCCCGACAGGATTACCGGCGGGCTGGCGACGGTTGGTGTGCGCATGCCGGAACACGACGTGGCCCGTGCCCTGATTGCCGCAGCCGGCGTGCCCATTGCTGCGCCTTCAGCCAATATCTCCGGCCGCCCCAGCCCCACCACGGCTGAGTCGGTCTTGGTGGATATGGAGGGAAAAATCCCCATGATACTCGATGGCGGCGCCTGCGATTTCGGCGTGGAGTCCACCATTGTGGATGCGTCGGGGGATAAGGCCGTTATCCTGCGTCCGGGGGCGATTACCCGTGAAATGCTGGAGGAAGTATTGGGGGCAGGCCATGTCGTGATTGACCCCGCACTGGTGGGGGCAGATTCCGTGCCCAAGGCACCGGGCATGAAATACACCCACTATGCGCCTAAGGCTCCGCTGACACTTATCGAGGGTATGCCTACCCGTATGGCGCGGGCCTTCCAGCGGGAAATCGTGCGCTTGCAGGGCGAAGGGCATAAGGTCGGCGTAATTGCCAGCCATGAGGTGCTGGGGGAACTGAAGGATATTGTTCCGGCAGCCCTGATGGCAGATTACGGTCATCAGGGACAACTGCCCGCTATTGCGGCCAACATTTATGAGGCTTTGCGCAGCTTTGATGAAAAGGAAGCCGATGTTCTGCTGGGAGAGGGAACGACCTCAGAAGGATTGGGACTGGCGATTATGAATAGGCTGCATA
>DJYL01000153.1 GCA_002448495.1 Pseudoselenomonas ruminantium
GCTGCTCCGCGGCGTCGGAAAAGTACTGTTGGTAAGCGTAAGACCGCAGGCAGAAATGCGGGAAATCCGGAGCGCAAATATGAGCTCTTTGGACTTTTGCTTGTGGCAGTAAGCCTTATTTCCCTATGCGGCCTTGGCGGTTTTAATGTGGGGTTTGTCGGCGTATACTTTGCCAAATTTCTGCATTATCTGTTTGGCATAGGAGCGGCTGTCATTCCTTTGGTTATTGGGCTTATTGGCTATCAATACATTGTGAAACATCATGGTTTGGTGTATTCGCCAAGATTTTTTGGTCTGGGATTGCTGTTTTTGTCCTTGCTTAGCATCTGGCATCATTTTGTGATTTCGCCAGGTACAGAAATCCTTCCTGAAAGCCTGCCGCGTGGCGGCGGGCTGTTAGCGGGAGGATTTTTGCTGTTGCTGAGAAAGCTTTTTGGTGTTGATGGAGCGTTTATTCTGCTGGTGGCAGGTGTTATAGGAGCTGTGCTTCTGTCTACGACATGGTCACTGGCTAACGGGGTGCGGCGTACCCAGCGTACAGCGGCAAAAAGTGCGGTGGCTACAGGCAAGGCAGTAGCCGTTGCCTATGAGAAGGTAGCTGATGTCAGCGAACGTGTCGAGGAAAAAGTGGTGGAAAAGGTCAAGGCTTCCTTTTACAATCAGGAAGATGATGACCATTTTGCAGAACCGCCTTTAGCGGAATCTGCTGAAGAAGCAGACAATCCTCCTGTGGAGCCGGACATCAAGGCTGCACCTGTAATAGAGCCGGAACAGCAGGCAGAGGAAGTTCCTAAATTCACCATTGAGTACGGCAGACAGGATAGCGAGGCGGCTGATTCTGAGGAAGAAGATAGCACTTGGACGGAGGCTGTTGACCGAACAAATGAAGAAGCGACCGTGACCAGTCAGCCGGTTATCAATGTAGACCAGCCTAAGCCGGTAGCGCCATCAGCCAAGCCCATGAAGGATGCAGCCAAGCGTACGGCAATGCCCAGCTATGGGGAGATTGCCCCGATAAGGCCGGCAGCAGCCATTCTGGATGGCTCGGAACAGACGGTGCAGGCAACGCCACCGCCGGTTAAGCCTTATGAACTGCCAAAAGTGACCGAAATTCTCAGTAAGCATGTCAAAGCACAAAATACGGCTTTGGAAAAGGAGATTGCCGAAAATGCCATGACCTTGCAGCAGACTTTGGCTGATTTTAAGGTTAAGGCAACGATCTTGAATGCCTGTCACGGCCCGGCGGTTACACGTTACGAGCTGGAACCAGCGCCGGGGGTAAAGGTCAGCAAGATTACCAATCTGGCGGATGATATCGCCTTGCGGCTGGCAGCATCTTCCGTGCGCATAGAGCAGATTCCCGGCAAGAGCGCCATCGGTATCGAAGTCCCGAACAAGGAACTGGAGGGCGTGCAGCTCCGTGAGGTTTTGGAAAATCCCAAGTTTGATAAGGCCAAATCCAAACTCACCGTGGGCTTGGGCATGGATATCGGCGGGCAGGGAATCTTTGCTGATTTAGGCAAGATGCCGCATCTGCTCGTTGCCGGTGCGACAGGTTCCGGTAAGTCGGTCTGCATCAATACGCTGATCACCAGTATTCTCTTTAAGGCGAAACCGGATGAAGTGAAATTTATCCTCGTTGACCCGAAGATGGTCGAGCTGTCCAATTACAACGGCATTCCTCATCTGATGGTGCCGGTAGTTACCGATGCCAAGAAGGCGGCTTCGGTACTTAACTGGTCGGTGCAGGAGATGGAGAAACGCTACAGCAAGTTTGCGGAAAAAGGTGTCCGCAATATGCAGGGCTATAACGACAGCTTCCCGGACGACAAGATGCCGGCTATCGTCATCATCATTGACGAGCTGGCCGATTTGATGATGGTCGCTCCGCATGATGTCGAAGATGCCATCTGTCGTCTGGCACAGAAAGCCCGTGCGGCAGGTATTCATATGGTACTGGCTACGCAGCGCCCGTCAGTTGACGTTATCACGGGGATCATCAAGGCAAATGTGCCTTCCCGTATTTCCTTTGCCGTGTCCAGTCAGATTGACTCGCGGACAATCCTCGACCGCAGCGGTGCCGAAAAACTGCTGGGCCGCGGTGATATGCTGTTCTTCCCGATTGGTGAGTCCAAACCCCGCCGTGTGCAGGGGGCGTTCATCAGCGATGAAGAAGTAGAAAAACTGCTCGCTTTCATCCGTGCACAAGGGCAGGAAATGGAACCCAACGAGGAAATCGAAGCCTTTACGCAGCGGGAAATGGCTGAAAATGAGGAAGAAGACAGCGGCAAGGGGGCGCGCAGTGCGCCAAAGACGGATGCCCTGCTGGCTGATGCCGTCAATCTCGTCATGAGTACGGGACAGGCATCGGCATCGAATATTCAGCGGCGTTTCCATATCGGCTTTACCCGAGCCGGACGGCTGATTGATACCATGGAGCAGTTAAATATCGTGGGGCCGAATGTCGGCAGTAAACCACGCGAAATATTGATGACCAGTGATGAAGCTTTGGAAGTGCTGGCCAATTTGTAAGAGGTGTAAGTTTTTTGCATATTGTTTTAATCGAACCGGAAATTCCCGGCAACACAGGCAACATTGCGCGTTTGTGTGCGGCTACGGGGATTGAGCTTCATTTGGTAAAGCCGTTGGGCTTTTCCACCGATGACAAGCATTTGAAGCGGGCGGGACTGGATTACTGGCATCTGGTGAAGGTGCATTACCATGAAAACTTCAACGAGGTGCTGGAAAAATATCCCGACCATAATTTTTATTATTGCTCTACCAAGGCACCGCATGCGCATACGGATGTGCAATACACTTCCGAAGATATGCTGGTGTTCGGTAAGGAGTCGGCGGGGATTCCCGAAGAAATCTTAAATGCGCATTGGGAATCCTGCGTGCGCATTCCCATGATTGCCGATGCCCGCTCGTTGAATCTATCCAATGCCGTGGCGGTTGTGGCCTATGAGGCTTTGCGTCAGCTGGACTTTGGTCAGCTGGCCGAGGTTGGCCCGGGGCTGCGTATGTGGAAAAAGTAAGTATAAAGAGGAATGAACTGGAAAGATGATAAATGAAAATTTTATTGCAGCTTGCCGTAAGATTTTGAAGCCGGAGCAGCTGCTTTTAGATGCTCCGATGCGGGAACATACCACCTTTCAAATCGGCGGCCCGGCAGATTGTCTGATTAAACCTGCCAGCCTGGAGGAGACGCAGCAAATCCTGCGGCTCGTGAAGGAATATGAACTGCCGCTGACTTTTGTGGGCAATGGTTCCAATATGCTGGTCAGCGACAAGGGCATCCGTGGTGTGGTGGTTAATTTTGCCGATACCTTTAATGGTATTCGCGTAGAAGGCACGAAAATGGTCGTGGGCGCAGGTGCTCTTTTGAAGGATATTGCGGAAGCTGCTGCTCAGCACAGTCTGGCGGGGCTGGAATTTGCCTGCGGCATTCCCGGCAGCATCGGCGGTGCCGTCTTTATGAATGCCGGTGCCTATGGCGGGGAGACGAAAAGTGTGGTCAAGGCTGTGCGGGCGGTTACTCGTGATGGCGAAGTGAAAAACTATGCTTTAGATGAACTGGAGCTTGGCTATCGCCACAGTATTTTCCAGAGCAATGGTGAGGCCATTGTGGAAGTGGAGCTGGAACTTACTTTAGGCAATGAGGCGGAAATCCGCGCTAATATTGCTGATTTCACCCAGCGCCGCGAGACGAAGCAGCCTCTGGAAATGCCCAGTGCCGGCAGCACGTTCAAGCGTCCGGAAGGGTATTTTGCCGGTACGCTGATCGACCAGACGGGACTTAAAGGTCTGTCGGTGGGCGGTGCGCAGGTTTCCACCAAGCATGCTGGCTTTGTGGTGAACAAGGGCGGTGCAACTGCTGCGGATGTAATCAATCTCATTCATGAAGTGCAGAAGCGTGTGAAAGAAGCGCATGGTGTAGAACTGCAGCCGGAAGTTCGCCTGATTGGTGAAAAATAAATAAGCAGGATTTTTCCGCTCCTTTAGGGAATTATATCAATATATTCCTGAAAGGAGCGGATTTTTATGCGGTTGGATTTTTTAGGCGCAGCGCATACGGTTACCGGTTCCTGCTATCTGTTGGAAACGCAGGAACATCAGTATCTCATTGACTGTGGTATGTTTCAGGGAGCGCGGAGAATCCGCGAGCTGAATTATGAGAATTTTCCCTTTAATCCTGCGGGGATTGAGGCGGTAATTCTCACCCATGCTCATGTGGACCATTGCGGTCTGATTCCGAAACTCGTCAAGGATGGCTTCAAGGGCACGGTGTACGCCACGCAGGCTACCTGTGATTTGGCGCAGATTATGCTGCCGGATTCAGCATTCATTCAGCAGTCTGATGCGGAATCCTTCAACCGCAAAAATCAGCGGCGCGGTGAGGAACCGGTGGAGCCCATCTATTCTCTGGACGATGCAGCAGAGGCACTGAAGCATTTTGTCCCCATGCCCTATGAGCAGGAATTTACTTTGGGGGACAATGTAAAGGTCAAGTTTTTCGATGCCGGTCATATTATCGGTTCGGCGATTGTGGATTTGCAGGTGAATGAAGGAGAAAAGACCACGAAACTGGTATTTTCCGGTGACCTGGGTCAGCCCAAACAGCCCATTATCAAAGACCCGACCGTGATTACGGGAGCTGATTTCCTCGTGGTGGAATCCACTTATGGCGACCGCCAGCATAAGCTTTATGACAAGGAAACGAAGCTGTTGGAAATCGTCAATGATACGATGGACAGAGGCGGTAATGTCATCATTCCGTCTTTTGCTGTGGGGCGTACTCAAACCCTGCTTTACTATTTCTATAATTTATGGAAACAGGGACGGCTGGATGGGGATATTCCCATCATTTTGGACAGTCCTTTGGCCATTAATGCCACCAGTATTTTTATGAAGAATTTTCAGGATTTTGATGATGAAGCCATCAAGATGTTTGGCGCCAGCGGGAAGTTGACGGATTTTCCGCAGCTGCGCATCTGTAAGACTCCGGAGGAATCAAGAGCACTCAACAGCTCCGAAGGTTCGGCCATCATCATTTCCGCTTCGGGCATGGCCGATGCCGGGCGAATACTGCATCATTTGAAGCATAACCTGTGGCGTCCGGAGTCCACGATTCTCTTTGTGGGCTATCAGGCCGAAGGCAGTTTGGGACGCCGTCTGGTAGAAGGCATCAAGCGCGTGCGGATTATGGGCGAAGAAGTGGCGGTTAAGGCACAGATTCAGGTCATGAATGGTTTTTCTGCTCATGCCGATACCGACCAGTTGATGGACTGGATTAGCAATTTCCAAAGCCCGAAACCGGCCAAGATATTTATCGTGCATGGTGAGGCACAAGGACAGGAATTTTTGAAGAGCCGGATTCAGAAGGAATATCAAGGCGAAGCTTACATTCCCTTCCGCGGCGATGCCGTGATTATCCATGGCCGGGCATGTGAGGTGCAGCCATCCAATATCCCTGCGGTGTCGGTGGAGATGGAAATGGAGGAGCAGCTGGCCATTTTCGATGCGGAATACCGCAATCTGCGGCATAAGGTTCTGCAGCTGGCTGTCCGGCAGCCCAAGACGATGGAGCCACTCTTAAAAGCGATTACCAAAGGGTTTAATTATCTGCGGAAACTTTTTGCCCCATTTAATATTTAGGGCGTTATTTGTGCAGATAAAATGCGAAAAAGGAATTGACAACAGCAGTGTACTTTGGTACTATACCAGTAAGCATTACCTTATAAATTTTATGGAGCTCCATGATTTAATCGTGGGGCTCTTTATCGGTTTATATAACTGTTTGAGGTGTAGAAATATGTTCCGTTGTCATCTTTTGGTTGTTATGGCAGGTATGCCAGAGATTGCAGTCAGGGCGATGCAGGATGCCAATATACCTGCAAATTGTCAGGTTGAGTTGGAAGTGGCAGCTTCGCTGGCTGATTTGCCGCCGATGGCTGGGCGAAAATGTGCCGCTGTACTCTTAAATACGGCAGCTGACTGGGAATCTGAACAGATTGACGCACAGTTTGGACGGGATACGCACTTAATCATTTGTACCGACAGATTGGCTGAACTATCGCCGGACAAAATTAATCGTGCCTGGCGCGTATGGCCACTTTCCCAAATAGACAATTACTGGCCGTTCTTCTGTCAGCATTTACTGGAAGACCTTTATAAACAAAAGGAATTGTGGCATACCCGCAATTGTTTACAGACCGTGGTGGACACCATGCCCGGTTTTGTGTGGTTCAAGGATATGGAAGGCCATCACTTAAAGGTCAATCAGGCGTTCTGTGAAATGGTGGGTAAATCCATGCAGGAGGTCGAGGGCAAGGAACACTACGAGATTTGGGGTGTGAGTCCTGAGCAGTATGCCGAAGGGGAATATGTCTGTCTGGAAACCGATAAGGCCATTGCGGATAATCCAAAGCCGACATTGTTTCAGGAACAGGTGCTGCATTCCAAGCTGGGGCTCAGACAACTAGAAACTTACAAGGCACCTATTTTTGATGAAGACGGTAAAATGATTGGCAATATTGGTGTGGCCAAGGATGTGACAGAGGAATATGCCTATAAAGAACGGATTTTGCTTTTGTCCCGTACCGATGAACTGACCAGACTGGCCAATCGCCGCTACTTCTATCAATTTGTGGATATGCACCGCCGTGAAGGCAGCGGTGCGCTGACTTTATGCTATGTGGATTTGGATTATTTCAAACAGCTCAATGATACTTTCGGCCATCAGTATGGAGATGCGGCCTTGATGGCGATTAGTGAGCTTTTGACAACGGCTTTTCCAAAAGATTTTATTGCCCGCTTGGGCGGTGATGAATTTATCGTTGCGATTTTTGCTGTGCCTGAGCGGGAGGTACTGGTCAATAAGCTGGAAAAACTCTATCAGTCAGCCAGAGAATTTTTTAGTCAGGACATATGCTTCAAGAATCTGGGCATGAGCATTGGTATCGCCTCGGCAGAATCGCATTCCGTTACGCTGGACACGCTATTGCAGCGCAGCGATAATGCTTTGTATTACACGAAGAAAAACTATCGGGGAAAATACACGTTCTACGAAGATATTAAAAATGAACTGCTTTCCAAGCGGGAGATTCATGAATAAGTGCAGGGGCTTGGCGGATAATTTGCAAAAATTACCGTAAGCCCTTTTATTTATTGCCTGTTTTGTGCTAAAATAGGAACGTTAAGTTTGTAAATTACAGCAGAGTCTCTCTGTTGCAAAATACCTATATGGGGGTAGATTTGTTTGAAGTATATGAGTGGTAACGAACTGCGCGAAGCTTATTTGCAGTTCTTTGCAGAAAAGAAAGGGCATCTTCGCCTGCCGAGTTTTTCGCTGATTCCGCAGGATGACCCGACCCTGCTCCTGATTGGTGCAGGTATGGCGCCGTTGAAGCCGTTCTTCACGGGCAAGATGAAGCCGCCCCGCACGCGTGTGACGACCAGTCAGCGCTGCGTGCGTACCGGCGATATCGAAAATGTCGGCCGCACCGCCCGCCATCAGACGTTCTTTGAAATGCTGGGCAACTTCTCCTTTGGCGATTACTTCAAGGGCGAAGCTATTCCCTGGGCATGGGAATTTCTGACGGAAGTTGTCGAACTGCCGAAGGATAAACTCTGGGTTACGGTTTATCCGGATGATGATGAAGCCATCGAAATCTGGAAATCCCAGCCGGGCTTTCCGCAGGACCATATCGTCAAGATGGAAGATAACTTCTGGGAAATCGGCCCTGGCCCCTGCGGTCCGGACTCCGAAATCTATATTGACCTTGGTGAAGAACGTGGCTGCGGCTCGCCGGACTGCGCTGTTGGCTGTGACTGCGACAGATACCTCGAAATCTGGAACCTCGTGTTCACGCAGTACGACAAGCAGGAAGATGGTTCCTACAAGAACCTGGCCCATAAGAACATCGATACGGGCTGTGGTCTGGAGCGTCTGGCTTCCGTTGTACAGGAAAAGAAAACCAACTTTGAAACCGACCTCCTGTACCCGATTATCGAATACGCTGCTGGCGTTGCTGGCGTAAAATATGGCGAAGATGCCGAAAAGGATATCTCCCTCAAGGTTATCGCTGACCATGCCCGCTCCATGGCCATCATGATCATGGACGGCATTCTGCCTTCCAACGAAGGCCGCGGCTATGTGCTGCGCCGCATCTTGCGCCGTGCTATCCGTCATGGCCGTATGCTGGGCATCAAGGACAAGTTCCTCGAAGGTGCAGTCAATGCTGCTGTGGAAATCTACCGCGGTGCTAAGGACTTTGAAGAACTCGTCAACAAGGCTGATTACATCAAGAAGGTTATCAGCCTCGAAGAAGACCGTTTCGCTGCTACCCTCAATCAGGGTATGGAACTTCTCGGCGCCGAAATCGAAAAGGTTAAGGCTGCCGGCAAGACGGCGCTCGACGGAGAAGTTACTTTCCGCCTTTACGATACCTTTGGTTTCCCTTGGGAACTGACGGAAGAAATTCTCCATGAAAATGGTTTGGAACTCGATAAGGAAGGCTTTGACAAGGCTATGGACGAGCAGCGCACCCGCGCCCGCAACGCCCGTGCTGAAAACACCCGCGTGGCTGTACCTGACCTGTCTTCCATCGATGTCAGCAAGCTGACGGTTGATGAACAGGCAACGAACGGCAAGGTTGTCGCTATTTGGCAGGATGGCAAGCTGGTGGACGAAATCACCGACGGCCAGGAAGCTGGTGTAATCCTCACGACGACGCCGTTCTACGCAGAAGGTGGCGGACAGGTTGGTGACGAAGGTATCTTGACTTCTGAATTCGGTCATATCAGCGTCAGCAACGCCAAGAAACTGCCGGACGGTACGGTTTACCATGTAGCTTATGTCGAAGAAGGCCAGCTCAAAGTCGGTGATGAAGTACAGATTGCGGTCAACAAGGCACAGAAACTGGCTTCTGCCCGCAACCATACGGCTACGCATCTCCTGCAGGCTGCTCTCAAGAAGGTTGTTGGCGACCAGATCAGCCAGGCCGGTTCCTCCGTTACGCCGGAACGCCTGCGTTTTGACTTCACCAACTTTGAACCGGTGACGGCCCAGCAGCTCGCGGATGTGGAAGAGCTCGTCAATAACGAAATCCTCAAGGGGCAGGATGTGGAAATTTCCCATATGAGCCTCGACGAAGCTAAAGCCGCTGGCGCTATGGCGCTGTTCTCCGAAAAATACGGTGATGTGGTACGCGTGGTCAAGGTTCCCGAATTCTCCATGGAACTTTGCGGCGGCTCTCATGTAGCCAATGTTGGCCAGATTGGCATGTTCAAGATTGTCAGCGAAAGCGGTGTCGCTTCCGGTGTGCGCCGTATCGAAGCCATTACGGGCAAGGCTGCACTCGACTATGCTAACGCGAAGATGGCCGTGCTGGCTGAAGCTGCTGGCAAGCTCAAGACCAAGGAAGAAGAAGTACCTGCTCAGATTGAAAAACTGCAGGGCGAAATGAAGGCTATGCAGAAGCAGCTCGACGAAGTGGCTGCTATGCGTGACAAGGCCGATGCGGCTAAACTCATTGCTGGTCTGCAGGATATTAACGGTGTGAACGTCGTCTGCGGCAAGACCAATGCCGGCAGCATGGACGAACTCCGTGAAGT
>DJYL01000217.1 GCA_002448495.1 Pseudoselenomonas ruminantium
GAATATCTGCCTAACTAATCTCGTAAAATACCGTGGGTCGCACGGGAATCTACGCCTGTGGAGAGAGTGTAAGTCGCTGCAACTCTTCGGAGTCAGTGGTGCTGTTCTCGTGGAAGCAGGAAGCTCCCGCCTCTATAGGCGGGGGTACGTTCACTCGGCAACATTTTCGGCAATGCGGATTTCGTTGCGCATGATATAAGCGGTTTTTTCCGGCAGGCTGCCGTTGACCAGATAGTCGAACATCACCTGCATGGCGCGGCGGCCCTGCTGATGGGGATGCTGGTAAAGGGCGGCCTTGATGAGCCCCTTTTTCATCATGTCGATGGTGGAAGGGATGGTGTCGAAGGCTACGATGGTGATATCCGTCCTGTCTGTTGCCTGAATAGCCCGGGCTGTGCCGTAGCCGCCGGAAGATACCACAAAGATGGCATTGATTTCCGGATGTTCGGTTATAAGTTTGCGGGCAGCTTCGTAGGCCTGCATATCATCATCGGCGGTTTCTTCGACCCCCAGCAAAGCAAAATCAGGCTGGCTTTGCATCACTTCCTGAAAGCCTTGCAGGCGCTGCTGATGTCCGAGCATATTGCGTGAACCCAAAAGAACACCGGCCTTCAGGGGGGCAGGACAAATCATCTTTAAGAGAGCCGCGGCAGTGCGGCCCCCTTGTGGATAGTCGCTGCCCACATAGCAATGGCGGTGGGACTCTACATCATTATTGAGGGTCACGACAAACAGGCCGTCGTCTACACATTTATTAATCTTGTCAATTACTTTGGGGTCATTGACGGGATTGATGATAAGGCCGCTGATTTTATCCTTCAGTTCATCGATAATGCGGCATTGTTCTTCCGCATCAAAGCCTTTCATGCTGCGCCAGATGACCTCCATGCCGTAAGAGGAAAAGCGTTCGGCAGCACGGCGCATGGTAGCGAGCACATCATCAAAGAATTGTACCCCTTCGGAGGCAATCAGCACCCCCACCACGGGGTGTTTTTTGCGGGCGGCCAAAGCCTTGCCCGCCGGATTGGGGCGGTAGTTGAGCTTTTTGGCCATTTCCACGATGAGTTTTTCCTTCTCCGGCTTCACGTTGCCCCGCTTGTTCAGCACTCTGTCCACGGTGCCGCGGGATACACCGCACAGTTCCGCGATTTGCTTGATTGTAACCATTTCCCTATCCCATCCTTTGCGTGATTCATCAATTATGATATTACTATATTCGGAGGGAAAAGGCAAAATCCTGCCGTGCTCGTGCAAAAAAATGATGTCATAATACCTATTACGTGCCGAAAGGCTGTCGCAGCTTCGCTGTGACAGCCTTTCGGCACTAGTTGCTTATACCTTTTTATTCGTTTTTATTTAGGCAGTTTGACCGTGATACTCTACGGTGCGGACTTCTTTTACTTTGTTCTGTTCATCTACCATAACTACTTTTGGTTTATGTGTCCGGCCTTCTTCTTCGGTGAACAGGGCATAGGCCATAATGATGACGATATCGCCCGGCTGGGCAAGGCGGGCAGCGGCACCGTTCAGGCAGATGACACCGGAACCGCGTGGGCCGGGGATGGTATAGGTTTCGAGTCTGGCGCCGTTGTTGTTGTCCACGACCTGCACGCGCTCGTTGGGCAGGATGCCGGCCTTTTCCATAAGGTCTTCGTCAATGGTAATGCTGCCCATATAAGCAAGATTGGCCTCTGTGACAGTCGCGCAGTGAATTTTTCCTTTGAGCATATTTAAGAGCATGATTATGGAGTCCTTTCGTCAAGCGGTGAGAATTACGTTATCAATCAGGCGGGTCTTGCCGATTTTTACGGCAATGGCCAGCAGCGTGTCCTCGTTTACTTCCGTCAGCGGTTTGAGGGACGGATAGGCATAGGCTTTTACATAGTCGATAGAAGCCAGCGGTTCTTTGCTGATTTCGTCTTTGACGATATTTTCCAGCGTGCTTATATGCGTTTCCCCTTGAGCAAAAGCGGCTTTGGCTTCTTTCAGGCTGCGGGAGAGGACGAGGGCGGCTGTTTTTTCTTCTGCGGACAGATAGGTATTGCGGGAACTGCGGGCAAGGCCGCTTTCTTCGCGGGCAATGGGCACCATGTGGATATGCACATTGATGTTGAGGTCTTCCACAAAACGACGGATAACCGTGACCTGCTGGGCATCTTTCTGCCCGAAGAAGGCTTCATCTGCGCGGGAAAGGTTGATGAGTTTGGTGACAACTGTAGCCACCCCGCGGAAATGGCCGGGGCGCTGGGCACCGCAGAGCTTATGCGTGATATCGCCGTCCACGTTGACATAGGTGCAGTAGCCTTCCGGATACATTTCAGATGGTTCCGGATGGAAGACCGCATCGACATTTACGCTTTCGAGTTTTTCGCAGTCGGCGGTGAACTGACGCGGGTAGGCATCATAGTCTTCATTGGGGCCAAACTGGGTGGGATTGACAAAGACCGAAGCGATGACGATATCGCATTTTTCACGGGCGGCGCGCATTAAGGTAAGATGACCTTCGTGCAGGGCACCCATGGTCGGCACAAGGCCGATGACCTTGCCCTGCGCTTTTGCGTTGGCGGCATATTTTTTTATTTCGTTAATCGTAGTTAAGATTTCCATGTAGTTCTCCTTTATTCGACACAGGGATTAAATTCGTTTTTTTGTTCATCACGGCGTACGCAGAAGTTGGCTACGAGCGAGCCGGAGACATTGTGCCAGACGCTGAAGATGGCACCGGGCAGGGCGGCGGCGGGGTTAAAGTACATGACGGCAAGGCTGGCGGCCATGCCGGAGTTCTGCATACCCACTTCAATAGCCACTGTACGGGCTTTGCGGCTGTCCAAATGCAGCAGACGGGCGGCTATAAAGCCCAGGGCAAGGCCGAAGGCATTGTGCAGGATGACGATAACCGCCATGGTAAGACCGACTGTTGCCAGTTTGCTTGCGGAGAGTGCCACCACACAGCCGACCAGCAAAACGATGCAGACTACCGATACCAAAGGCATGGCAGGCATAATTCTCTGTGTTGTTTCGGCCATAAAGTGATGTACCAGCAGGCCGAGAATGACCGGTGCCAGTACCATCTGGGCAATGGAAATCATCATGGACATGAAGGAAATGTCAATCCATGCGCCCGCGAGGAAATAGGTCAGTGCCGGCGTTACGATGGGCGCTAAAAGTGTCGTAGTCATGGTCATGGATACGGAGAGCGCTACATCACCGCGAGCCAGATAGGCGATAACATTGGACGCTGTACCGCCGGGGCAGGTGCCTACGAGAATAACGCCAATCGCCAGTTCGGGCGGCAGGGCAAAGACCTTGACCAGAGCCAGCGCGACGAGCGGCATAATGATAAACTGGGCAGCTACGCCGATGGCTACCTCTCTGGGGTGTTGAAGAACCCGCTGAAAGTCCTCCACTTTCAGCGTCATGCCCATGCCGAACATGACAATGCCCAGCATCCATGAAACATAAGGCCCAACCCAGGTCAGCGTTTCCGGGCGCCATGCACCGAGAATCCCGATGGCAACCACGAGCAGAGCAAGATTGTCGACAATTTTTTTAATGATTTTTTGCACAAAAAAACCTCCTTGCAGATGAAAACGTATTTTTGGCAAAAGAAAAAGGCCGGAAAGCACGCACGTTCCGTAAAGGAACGGCAAAGATGCTTTCACAGCCTTGTGGTTTACTGATTGCATGGAAATAACCTTAAATAAAGCATATCCCCTAAAGCCGTCCCGGTTTCTGACAATCCGGGCAGTTTCCTTTATGCGTTGCGTTAAGATTAATCCGGTTCATAAAAGTATGACTCACAGCAATGATGTCATCTTTTGCCATGAGTCATATTTTAGCACTTATGTGGTGATTGGTAAAGGGGTGCGTTTATACGCTGAAGCTGTTTGCGGAGTGCTGGATTATTGGCTGCTTAGGACTTTATGAAGCTAAAGGTTTGTGGTATAATTCAAGCAAGAGGAAGGAGTCGCGATTGATGCAAGGTAACCAAACTCCAGCAGAAGAACTGATGGGGTTCAAGAAACAGAATTCAGCGGTTCAGATTATAGCGAAGTCAAGAAGGTCTACACCATTTGGATATGCATGGAATCTCCCACGGACAAGAGCATCATCAATCACTATCGCATGACTGAGCATCATCTGGTGGGAAAATACAAAGAGCCTCAAGAAAATTATGACCTGCTTAATATCGTGATGGTATATCTGGCACCGGGGCCTGTGCGGAATCGGATGCTGTCCATGCTGCAGGTGATATTCCAGGAAACCAATAAATCAGCAGAAGAGAAGAGCAAAATCCTCAAGAAGAAATTCGATATTGAAGTTACGGCTGAGATGGAAGAGGAGCTGAGAACGATGTGCAATTTGAGTGAAGGCATTTATGAGCGTGGTGCGGAAAACAAGACTATTGAAATAATAAATAATCTTTGGGAAAAGGGCATGGATATTGAGTTCATCAAGGATGTTACAAAGTGGACAGAAGAAAAGATTATGAAGGTAGTCAAGAAAGATAAGAACTGATGATAGATGGCGCATGGTGCTATGCCATGCGTCTTTTTGATAGGAGATAGACTTGAAGGTACTGAATTTTTATGGTGGTGCTGGCATTGGGTATACGGTTATCTCTCCGTGGGAGACAGACAAGGTGTTGCTGGACTTGAAGATGAAATGAGGAGCAAATGATACTTATCTGATGAAGATTGTGAGGGATGACAATGGCTGAACGCCTTATCCTCCATATGGATATGGACTGCTTCTTTGCAGCAGTGGAGCAAAGGGACAATCCGGAATTGCGGGGAAAGCCCGTCATAGTTGGTGGCCTGTCCTCCAGAGGTGTGGTGTCAACAGCATCATATGAGGCTAGAAAATACGGCGTACATTCAGCCATGCCCATGGCTTTGGCAAAGCGGAAGTGTCCGCAGGGCATATTTCTGACGGGCAATTACCCTCAATACAAGGCAGTATCAGCACAAATTTTTGAGATTCTGAGCCGGTTCTCGCCTTTGGTAGAGCCACTTTCTATTGATGAAGGCTTTCTGGATATCACGGGGATGGAACGGTTTGTTCAGGGGAATCCTAGAAGCTATGGCATGAAGTTGAAGCAAACCATACTGGCAGAAACGGGATTGATAGCTTCCGTGGGGATTGCGCCCAATAAGTTTCTGGCAAAGCTGGCATCAGATCTGGAAAAGCCGGATGGCCTTGTTGTCATTCGGCAGAAGGATATTCAACGCATTCTTTGGCCATTGCCTATATCTAGAATCTGGGGCGTTGGCAAGAAGACAGAAGCAAGGCTGGCTTCTTTTGGGTACAGGTACATAGGAGATATTGCCAAGGCTGGAAAGGATGTACTGCAAAAGCAGGTAGGGGAAAGACTGGCGCAGCATCTTGTGGAACTGGCAAATGGCAGGGATGACCGTCCTGTGGAGTCGGAACGGGAAGTACAATCTATTGGCAAAGAAACCACCTTCGAGGAAGATTTGAAATCCAGGCAGGAGGCAGAGCATCATCTGCTTTACCTGTCCGCTCAGGTAGGCTGGAGGCTGCGCCGCAGTGGCAAGAATGCTCATACTGTGCAGATAAAGATAAGGCTGGGAGACTTTTCTACCTTCACGCGCCAGAAAACTCTTTCAGATGCGATTTGCTATGATGAGGACATCTTTAAGGAAGCAAAAGATCTCTTTAGGGCATTTGCCTTTCCTTACGGCAGCGGCATACGTCTGCTGGGGGTAAGTTGCAGCGGCTTTGATGCACCCAGCGAGATTTCGCTGTTTGAGATGGAAACCAAGCAAAAGAAGGAACGCCTTTACACAGCGATTGACAAAATTAAGGCGAGGTTTGGGGAAGATAAGATTGTCCATTTAGGAGAATCGAAGGTGTTGAAGAAGATAGAATCTTCACTTGATGAGAATGACGAGCGACATTGAGTTGCTTTTAGTATAAGGCGGGGAGGCAGGGCAATAATGGAGTTTGGGAGCCTAACTTCTTTATGTGCTATGCCCGTGTCCCTCTTGTCGTGTTTCCCAAAATTGAATAAAATTTTGGGCTATGCGAGAAAGCGCATAGCGTTTGGCATGGATTATTACTCCCGTGGTAGTGAGAGGCAAGTTTTCAATATGGTGGAAATATAATTTTTCACTGCTTGCAAGATGTATTGATGACCTCGGCAAGATGGCTATTCCCAGTCCTTCCGCTGACCAATAAGGCAAAGGAAAAATATCATCGCTTTTGCAAAAGATATGCGGCGCAAAGCCGTATTCTTTGCATAAAGATATAATAGCATTTTCGTATCGTTCGTGTATGAGCAAAGGTTTGTCAAAAAGGCTGCTCATTGACACATCGGTATGTATATGCACGCAGCACACCCGGAGGTCAGCCCGCTTCTCGCCCTGCCGGTTTTCTTGCTGAAATATCAGCCGTTGATTGTGGGGAGTGTGGCTATGGGTGGGATTCTGCTTTCTTTGATAAGTTCCATCGCCGGGGTGTCGCTGGGCATTGGCACGATGATTTCTCGGGATATCCTGCCCAATGCCAAGGAAAGCGGAACCCTTCTTCGCACTATTACCCATCATGGAGAAGCCGGACTTTCCGCGCGATAAAAATGTTTTGCCGAAGTTGTTACAAAAAAACATTGACATATCGCGAAAACAAGATATAATATAGGCATGAACACATTAGAAATTTACAAAGCCTTGGCGAACGAAATACGTTTGAATATCATGGAATGGCTGAAAGAGCCGGAAAAGCATTTCCCACCGCAAGGACTGCATCTGCCGGATGGCAGCACATGGACGGGAGGCGTGTGCGTAGGCAGCATTCAGGAGAAAGCGGGGATTTCCCAGTCCACGGTGTCCCATTATCTTGACATTCTTCAGCGTGCCGGGCTATTGAAAGCCGAGCGCATAGGCAAGTGGACATACTACCAACGCAATGAAGAAACAATCCGTGAATTTGGCGAGTATGTCAAGAGCAATCTGTGAAAGGGCAGAATCAACTGCCCTTTTCTAAGAAATATTTATATCTAAAAAAAGCGATATATAGATTTATTAAGGAGTGTTGTATCATGCATTTTGCCAGTACCGTTGTACGTCCGCCTTATGAGGCGAACAGTGTTTTCCTGCAAATAACGTCCGGCTGTTCCCATAATGCCTGCCGGTTCTGCACCTACTACAAGGATGCGCCCTTTGGCGTGTCCCCATTGGATGAGGTCAAAGAGGATTTGCAGGAACTCAAGGAGTATGGCGTATCTTTCCCACGCATCTGGCTACAGGGCGCCGACCCCTTCCTGCTGACTTTCGATAAGCTGAAAACCATTGCCGAGCTTATCCACGAATACC
>DJYL01000079.1:0-3055 GCA_002448495.1 Pseudoselenomonas ruminantium
TACAAGGATGCGCCCTTTGGCGTATCGCCATTGGATGAGGTCAAAGAGGATTTGCAGGAACTCAAGGAGTATGGCGTATCTTTCCCACGCATCTGGCTGCAGGGCGCCGACCCCTTCCTGCTGACTTTCGATAAGCTGAAAAACGTTGCCGAGCTTATCCACGAATACCTGCCTTTTGTCCAGTCCATCGGAGGCTATGGGCGTGTGGACAGCGTAAAGAACAAGTCGGTTGAGCAAATCAAGGAACTTCACCGGATGGGGTATGACCGTCTCGTATTTGGCATTGAATCCGGCGATGATGCTGTGTTAAAACGCATGAACAAAGGTTATGAAGCAAAGGATATCGTGGAGCAGCTGGGAAAACTGACGGAGGCAGGCATGGATTATGCCGTCATTTTCCTGAGTGGTCTTGGCGGGCACGGCTACGGTCTTTCCCATGCGGAAAAAACAGCAGATGTTATCAACCAGCTCACGCCGTTCCGGGTCATGGCGGCAGGGCTTACTCTTTTTCCCGATACTCCGCTCATGGAAGACGTGAAAAACGGTACTTTTGTTGAAGCCACGGAAGCCGAACGAATTGAAGAACTTCAGACGTTTTTGCGCAAATTGACGATAGAAACGACCATAGATGCGACCAATGCTTCCATCATCACGCCTATCTATGGGCAATTGCCGAATGACAAGCAAAAGATGCTCAATACTCTGGAAATTATCTTTCGACGTTTCGGAGAAGAAGGCTTGCGTTCTCGGCGGGAAAATCTCCGCATGATTTAATTCGCTGTATAAATTTTTACCAACAAAACAAAAACAGTCAGTTCTTTCGGATACTGACTGTTTTTGTTATTCACATACAGACAAAGATTCTATCTGTTTGAGCTTCTATTAATCAAATCATTTCCGCGCATAACTCCCGTATCATGCGGGCAAATTCCTGCGCCACGGGAGTCAGATCGGCTAAATCATAAGCAAGGAGGCCAATCTGTGTGTCAAGCGGCGGCTGTATTGGACAAATACGCAGGTTATGCGAAATCGAGGAAAGAGTGAACTTGGAGATAAGCCCCACTCCGTTTCCTTCTTCCACCATGCGCACCACGGTTTGGGCAGTCTGAACGAGCAGACTGCGGCTAAAATCAATCCCATGTCCGGCAGGCAAACGCTCTGTCACAGTTTCCATTCCGGCACGACACAGAATCATATGGTCTGCAGCTTTGCTTATCTCTATGATTCCTGTCTCGGAATCCAGCGGCAATATGCCCACCATTTCATCCCTAATGAGAATTTCGGCATCCAAGTTGCCGAAAGGAGCGTAAGTAACGGCAAAGTCAACGGCGTGTTCCTCTACCATCTTTTGCACGGCAAGGGGATTGTCCTCCTTGATTTCCACCGTTACATAGGGATAAGTCTCCCGATATTGCCGAAGCACTTTGGACAGCAGCGCCGTGGTGGTCACGGGGACGGAAGCAATGCGAAGTTTGCCGCCGATGAAATTGTTTTCCCGAAAAGCCGTCTGGCGGATGCGGTTCTCCAAGTCCTCCATTTGCCGTGCCAAAAGGAGGATTTTTTTTCCCGCTTCCGTGGGTATCATGCCGTTTTTCTTGTCACGATGAAAAAGTTTCAGGCTCAGCTCCTTTTCCAGCGACTGAATGGCCTTGCTGACAGCGGGCTGGGAAATGTAACGGGCGTTCGCTGTTTCGGTGATGCTTCGGCGGTTGGCCACTTCCAAGAAGATTCGCAGATTGTGTGTCAACATAACTTTCTGGTTATCCTCCCATAAATAAAAATGTATTTGTCTTTATTTTGATTCTACCATACAATAGATACAGATACAATCGGGACAGAAAATTGAGAGGAGAATTTCATCATGGAAAAGAAGTTGGCCGTTGTGGTAGGCGCCGGCAAGGGAATGGGCGTAAACATTGCCAAGGTATTCGGTATGCACGATTTCAAGGTGGCAATGCTGGCAAGAAACCTTGACAAACTTGCGCCTTTGGCAGAGGAATTGAATACCCAAGGCATTGAAGCCTATACCTATGCGGCAGATGCCGCCAGCACCGATTCCCTGTCAACGGCTTTTCAGAAGATACGGCAGGAGCATGGAAGCGTAGATGTGCTGATTTACAATGCCGCAATTCTGACGGCAGGTTTTCCTAGCAAGCTCACAAGTGCCGATCTCATGGAGCATTATCAAGTGGATGTGGCAAGCGCGCTTCACACGGCCAAGCTCGTATTGCCGGATCAGATAGCCAGGGGCAGCGGTGCGATTATTTTCACAGGCGGCGGCCTTGCCCTCTATCCCATGGCCGAGTACACTTGCATCTCCATGGACAAAGCGGCGCTTCGGGCGCTTGCCTTTGCCTTGTCACAGGAGGTGAAGGAGCAAGGCGTTTATGTGGGTGTCGTCACCATCATGGGCAGCATCGCCCCCAATACCCACTATGACCCCGCTGACATTGCGGAAAAATATTGGGAACTTTACGAAAAGCAGGAGGATGTAGAGTATGTTTTCAAATAAGACACAGGCAAATCTGCTGTTTGAATTGGCGCGTCAGCGCCGTTCTGTTCGTCGCTACACGGGGGAAAAAGTTTCCGATGATGTGGTGCGGGAAATTTTGAAGATTGCGCTCTTGGCACCGTCTTCTTGGGGGCGGCATCCCGTGGAATTCGTGGTGCTTCGTGACCGGGCGACCATTGAGGCGGTTGCCCGCTGCAAGCGCATGGGCGCAGGGCCGCTTCCCACGGCTGATGCCGCCATCGTGGTCATGGCCGATACGGCAGACTGCGAACTTTGGATAGAGGATGCGGCGGTGGCCTCCACATACATTTTGCTGGCCGCCGAGCAGTTTTGCGTGGGAGCCTGTTGGATTCACATGAGAAATCGGCAGGGGCAAAGAAAAAGCGCCGATGAGGAAATCCGGCAAATCCTCGGCGTGCCGGACAAGTTTTCCGTGCTGAACGTGGTTGCTCTGGGGCAGAAGGGCGAGAAGAAATCCCCTCGTACGGAAAAAGATTTGGTTTGGCAAAATGTTCATTACGAGAAGTATGGGCAAAAATAAAA
>DJYL01000079.1:3168-16445 GCA_002448495.1 Pseudoselenomonas ruminantium
AGGAGAGATGCGAGATGTCAAAAATTCTTTTAATCAACGGCAGTCCAAATGAAAAAGGCTGCACTTTTACCGCGCTGAAGGAAGTTGCTGACAAGCTGGGCGAGCTTAATGTGGAGTCCGAAATCCTCTGGCTTGGCAAGAAGCCAATGCAGGACTGCATTGCCTGCTACAAATGTCAGGAAACGGGAAAATGTGTGTTCAATGATCTGGTAAATGAAACAATTGCCAGATGGGATGAATTTGACGGCATGGTTGTTGGCTCGCCGGTTTACTACGGCGGACCGAACGGTCGGCTCACGAGCTTTCTCGATCGCTTCATGTTCAGTGCAAGCGGACGGTTCGCGGGAAAGATTGCCGCAGCCGTGGTGTCCTGCCGTCGCGGGGGCGCATCTGTGGCATTTACGCGGCTCAATATGTATTTTCAGATGACCAATATGGTAGTAGCTACCTCCCAATACTGGAATCAGGTACACGGCTTCACGCCGGAGGATGTGGCCAAAGATGCCGAGGGACTTCAAACCATGCGGACACTGGCACAGAATATAGCGTGGCTCCTGAATGGAATCAAAGCCGGAGGCGCATCCCCGGAATATGAGAAGATTACGCTCACCCACTTCATACGCTGAAAAAGAATGAAATATTCAACGGTTCGTTCGATAGGAGAAAATCATGTTGTCACTTGTCTCATTGCTACGATACGTATCATTTGATGATTGTGGGTATCGTATATGCAGTACAAGCACGGCTATCCGAATCTTGTCCAAAAGAAGATTCTCACAGCCTGCATTTACACGATGAATGTGAAGGAGGAAGAAATGCTCCGGGATAACTACCGTGAGTATATGGGACTATTTGAGATGTTTCTCGAAAATTATTTCCAAAAGCCCATGCTTCTCTGCTCCTTCAATACCTACCAGTTTGACGATTATGATAAATATGTATGCGAAGTTTTCTCCAAGGACGAAAAAGCGGATGGCGATGGCTTACGTTCGGATGAGCAAGTTTTGGCTGAATGGATTGCCGAGGAAACGAAAGGTGATTTGTTTGCCATTCGGACTGCAAGGAAATATCCCACAGGCTATGATGACATACTGGAAGCCGGAAAACAGGAGAAAATGGAGGATGCACGACCAATATTGACTTCACGTTTAGAAAACTTGCCTGACTACCGGACAATATATTTTGTATATCCAAATTGGTGGGGTGACTTGCCGATGCCGGTATATTCCTTCTTCGATGAGTATGATTTTTCTGGAAAGAAAATCATTGCCGTTGTTATTTCCGGTGGCGGAGGATTTGCGGGGACTTCCTCGCCGGAATGTCGCCCTACGCTATCGCACGAAAGCTGACGGAAGAGGGCATTCCGTCCCCGGCTGGCAAGCCCAAGTGGAACGACCTGACCATTAAGAAGGTCTTGTCGAATGAAACCTACATGGGCGATAAGCTCCTGCAGAAAACCTACTCCAATGATTTTCTGGACAAGACCGCAGAAATAACAAGGGGCAGATCCAGCAGGTCTATGTGGAAGGCTGCCATGAGGCAATCATCTCGGCGCGGACGTTTCGGCGGGTGCAGGAGGAAATTGAACGGCGCAAGAACTGTCACGCCAGCGGCGGCACCATCTTCTCAGCCAGAATCTTTTGCGGCGATTGCGGCCAGATGTACGGCCCAAAGGTCTGGCACAGCAAGGACCCACAGTATCGCCGGACAGTCTGGCAGTGCAACAGCAAGTTCAAAGGCCAGCGGTGTAAAACCCCGCACCTGACGGAGGAAGAAATCCAGCAGGGCTTCATCAAGGCCATGAACAAGCTGCTGGGTATCCGCAAGGAAGTCATCGCCAACCTGCGAGAGGTGCAAACTGACCTTGTTGACGCTGAGGAACTGAAAGCGGAAATTGGTCGAGAAGGTCACGGTGCATCGGAAGGGTGCGATGACCTTTACCCTCTCCTGCGGGGTGGAGATTGAGATTTGAAAGCACGACGGCCCTGCCGGGACATGGTTCCTGGCAGGGATTTTTTTCTTGTTTACACTTTTTTCTTGAGAAAGGGGCATGGCAGGATTATACTAATATGCAGAGGCTGGATGTCTGTCCAGCCGCACAAATCGGCGTTTGTGGAGGCGATATAGATGGAGCTGAGATTGGCAAATTTGCAGGAAGCGAGAATATGCTACCAATGCATTGAAGATGCGAGAGCTTATCACAAATCTTTGGGCTTTGAACAGTGGCATCCCGATTATCCCACTGAACAGACAATTCTTGATGATATTGCTCAAAACATCGGATATGTGTTTGTGAAAGAAAATGAGGTCATTGGCTACTGCTGCATTATAATCGGCGATGAGCCTGCGTATGCAAAGATCGATGGAGCCTGGAAAACAGAAAAGCCTTATGCTGTGGTGCATCGAATGGCTTTCAGCAGTAGAGCCAGAGGAGGCGGGTTGTCACATAATGCTTTCCAGCTCATCAAGGATTTTTGCCGTTTAAATTGCATTGACGCAATCCGACTGGATACGCAGGAAGAAAACAAAGTAATGCAACACATACTCAGCAGGGAAGGCTTTAAGTATTGCGGTTTGGTCCAATTTGATGGTGGTCCAAAGCTGGCATACGAATGGGATGGATAGATTCCAGTTTATCGTACTAAGCAAGCGTCTCTTCTACAGAGGAGGCGCTTTTCTCATGCGATTTTCACCCCCTTTGAGGGCTTCACCCCCCTTCACCCCTTCGTTAATTGGGTGGGGGTGAAGGTTTGTGCTTGTATCAAATCCCGGATGGCCTCTTAACGATAGGCAGGGGGGGCAAGGGGGGTCATCGTTAATCGAGTATAGGGGGTGCATCGTTATCGAGGGGCTGACTCCCTGCGCCATCGCCAAGGAACTGACCAAGCGGGGAATCCTGACGGTCACGGGGAGAGCCAAGTGGAATGCCGCCACCATCAATGGAGTCCTCGCCAACGAGAAGTACACAGGCTGCGCCCGCATCCAGAAGACCTTCACGCTGGACTTCCTCACGAAGAAGGTGGTGAAGAACACCGGGCAAGTCCCCAGCTACTTCGTGGGGCAGAGCCATCCTGCCATCATCGCCCCGGAAACTTTTGAGATGGTGCAGGCGGAGGTGGCGTGGCGCAAGCGGGAGGGAGGAAGATACAGCGGCGTGAGCATTTTCTCCGGCAAAATCAAGTGCGGCGAGTGCGGCGGCTCCTTTGGAGCCAAGGTCTGGCACAGCACCGACAAGTACCGCAGGGTCATCTACCGATGCAACAAGAAGTACGACGGGCATAAATGCCAAACGCCCCATGTGACGGAGGAGGACATCAAGACAGCCTTTGTCACGGCATTCAACAAGCTGGTGACGGAACGGGAGGAGATTGTCGCCAACGCAACCCTCGTCCGGCAGACACTCTGCGATACTGCCGAGTTGGAGCGGGAGAAAGCCTCCTTGGGGCAGGAGTTGGCTGTGCTGGTGGAGATGACGCAGAACTGCATCGCCGAGAACGCCCGTGTTGCCCAAGACCAAGGGGAGTACCAGAAACGCTACAACGGCTTGGTGGAACGGTACGAGAAAGCCAAGGCACGGTTCGACGAGGTGACGGAGACCATCGCCCAGCGGTCAGCCAAGGGAGAGAGGTTGGCGGGGTTCATCAGGACGCTTGAGGCGCAAGGGGAGCCTGTGGCGGAGTTTGATGAGCGGCTTTGGGGCGCGATGGTGGACTATGTGACGGTAGGCGTGGACGGCGGCATGACCGTGATGTTCCGGGATGGGACGGAGGTGGACGGGTGAGAAATTAGGCATTTTGTCAGCAATGGCAGGGTGCCTAAATTTTTCTTGAAAATTTTTGTTAATGGTCTTATACTGTCCATGTTGAGGTATATAATAAAATCATATGGAGGAAATCAATGCCAGCTACTTTGGATTACAACGGTGACAGAGGACTTCGTATGCTCGACATATTTGAGCGTTTGAATAAGGGAGAACGAATCTCTAAGCGCGATCTGACGGTTTATTATGGCGTCGGAGAAAAAACTATTCAGCGTGACATAGAGGATATTCGCAATTATCTCGCCGAGAAACATGGATATGAGCCGGATGCCACGATTAAATATAATCGTGGTCAAAATTGTTACTACCTTGTAAGGTTTGAGCGAGAATGGCTTTCCAACCAAGAAGTGTTAGCTATTTGTAAAATACTCTTGGAAAGCCGAGCATTTGCCAAAGAGGAAATGAATCGGCTACTGACGAAACTGTTGGCTCAGGCTACGCCAACGCAGAGAAAAGTCGTCGAGGGCATTATAAAAAGCGAATCGGTAAATTATGTCCCGCTTCAACATAAAAAACCTTTGGTGGATATTTTATGGCAAGTGTCCGATGCAATTGTTCGGGAACATCTTCTATGTTTTTCCTATACACGACAGGATGGCAGGACAAAAGAGCGGACGGTTAAGCCACTCGCTGTGATATTTTCCGAATTTTATTTTTACCTGATAGGTTTGCAAAATTACGAAACAGGGGATGTCTTTCGTACATATCGTTTGGACAGAATAAAAGACATCACCATGCTGGATGAGAAATTTAGTATTCCTTATCGAAATAAATTTCGCGACGGCGAATTTAGAAAGCGTGTGCAGTTTATGTACGATGGTGACTTGATACGAATAAAATTTCGTTATTTTGGGGCATCTGTAGAACACGTTTTAGATCGTCTACCCACAGCCAAAGCGATAAAACGGGATGTAGGTGTATATGACGTAAGCGCCGAAGTGTATGGTGATGGTATTTTGATATGGCTACTGAGTCAAGGAAGTCAAGTGGATGTAATGGAACCGCAGGAGTTAAGGGAAGAGTGGTTAGCTGTTGCCAAGCAAATAGTGAACAGGGAATATAACGGTTGGGAAGATATTGATTGGTATTCATAAGGGGGGATTTCCATGGATAACGTAGAGGAGTTTTTTCAAAGACTACATCTGAAAACTTGGCTATCACAAAATGGAGAGCGATATCTTGACCCTATTCGCAACACCTTTATAAAAATCACCCCAGAGGAAACTGTGCGACAGAAAACAATTATTTACCTTCAACGGGGGATGCATATTCCTTACGAAAACATCCGAGTGGAAGAACATCTTTCCCATTACGGCTCTGCAAAGAAAGGGCGCTGCGACATTGTGATTACTTATCGTCCAAATGGAGAAGACGAACAGGTACTGGCGGTAATAGAATGCAAAAAATCTGATATTCCCATTCACGCCATGCAAGTGATAGAGCAAGCTACCCGATATGCAAGTGAGGTAGATGCGAGGTACATCATCTTAATCAATGGAATCTCTGCTTGTTTTTATCATCGAGTTAAAACCGGACAGTATTGTGAAATTGAAAAAATCCTATCTTATAAACAGATGATGGAGGATAAATTCGAAAACATTCAACGTGACAAAGATTTTGTTCGACTGAGTTATGAGGATTATTTCAATCTGGATTATCTTCATACCATGGATGATTTCTACGATGTTGTAGGAGAGGATACACCGACCTCATTTATTCCATTCATTATGAATTTTCTTGACTGCCTCTTGGATACTACGCATCAGCTTCCTATGTTGCAATCCAGAAATCTAAATTTGAAAAAAGACCTTGGTGTGCAATATCGAACTTACAATGATGCATCGAATGGAAATTTCGGCGCAGGATATTATCGTACCTTCTTAGTAGAGCGTAAACCGGAGCATACCCATTTTTTATGCGGAGCATCGCTTATGGCGACAGGAAAAACGTATAATGACCCCAAATATGGGAACAGCACGGGTAAAAGTGTCCTTTCAATATTCATCAACACAGGAAACATTGATGAAACTGTTGTCCAAATCAATCTCAACTCATGCCTGACCATTTTGGACAAGTTGGCAACTTTGGTGCATGATGGACGTATCACAAGAAAAGGTGGAAAGAAACAGGAACTGTTGAAATATATTGCGGATAATAATCCGTCACTTGTGAAGAAAAATTCGATTTATCTTGGACGCATGGATTTTTCTGACTATATGTTCTTAACAAATGAAGATGTTATGGAGACAGTCTCTAATATTCTCGAATATGCAGTGTATAGAAATGAATACAAAATGAGTTTAAAGAAATAACTTTCGTGATAAAGATCTATATTTGAAAGGGTGAATATAAATGCCGCAAGTCGAGAAGCATGCACATGATTTGGAGAAACTGTTGGATGAAGCCAGCAAAATCGTTCCAACGGCAAAACTTTATCAGCGTCCCCAAATCGAATGGTCAGAAGATTATCGCGTGACTATTTGGGGAGAATATCATTGCGGGGATAATAAAATTATTGTTAGCCGCATACTGGATACCAAAAAAATTTCACATAAAGCATTATTGCAACTCATCTGCCATGAGTTATCACACCAAGATTATGCCGATGAGGAAGAAAATATTGATGCCGTCAGTAATTTTTCTGACATGTCAATTCTAGACAGGGAAATAGATGCACTGCTCGAGTCTGGTATTGATGCGAAGATATATCCAAATCATACACCAATATTAGTAGGTGATAAAGTGCTGTTTTGTTATGTTCCATTTGATTCTTTTATAAATGGACATATTGATTTTAGTGATTATGGAAGATACGTTTATATTTTATCTTCATGTCCTAAAGGTGAAGAAAGCCAAATTACCCAAAAGCAGACATTTCCATTCGCCATATTGATTACACATACTTCGGGAGAGTATTACATTGCCGGTTGGATAAGAAATTGTATTTATTATTCTCGATTTCAGAAAATTCGGCATAAAAAATTTGGTCTCTACGACTTCGACTATAATTTACAATCTTCTTGCGTGGATGTTGATCTAATACCTCAAGGAAGTTTAATAAACTTCCCAAATCTGACACAGAAGATGGAGTCCGCATTAAAACAAGTGAGAAAAAATGGGGTTGCTATTTTTGAACATACGCATGAAATAACAAAGGATTGTCTTAGCGGTATAGCAACATATCCTTATGATATATATCGTACTGGTATTTATTCAGGTTCTATTCACGATAAGGATCCAATTATTTCTCAAAATGTAACAGATATTATAAACAAAGCATACGATATATCTGTGATACGTCCATATCGCGGACTATGCCTAGCCAACAAGGCCGTTTCTATAGAACGAAATTACGAAACATTGATGACGCAAGGATTTGCCCTGCACATGGCAGGCTATTTGGATGAGTCCTTAGCAGTGTATCGAGAGGCAATGTCTTTTGACATAGAAAAAGTAGAGCCCTATATCTACGCGCTTCGAATATTATGTATGATGGATCGCAAAGAGGAGGCAATGTTGTATGCCTCACTTATTCATGTTGATTGGAGTTTGAAGGAACTGAAAATAGATGAAACCATTCGCAATATTTATGATGTCTGCATGAAACAGCTTCGCATAGAGCCTTTACCGGAGATTTATGAATTTACACTGGAATCGGAGGGAGAAGCATGAAATGGAATGACATCACAAAAGAAGATGTCTTGGAGGCAATCCGACGCTTTGTCACCTATCCACCAGAACATCCAAAATCAAAATTCACTTTTTTGATTTATAACGAAAAAAAACTGCCAGCCAAACACATACGCGGCATGGCATATGAGGTTCATTTTAAACAGAAGGCACATAAAAGCGATTTTAGCGGAGGGAAAGAAACAGTATATTTCTTCCTTCGTTTAGGATTTGAAGTCGAGTTTAGGGGCGAACGTCTAACACCCGATCAAACTGTTCCTTCTGAACGAAAAAAAGAAGAACATTCTCATAGCCCAGCACCGATTGTAACAAAAAAGTTTAATTTTAAATTGAACTCCGTGAAAAAAGTAGAAGACAAGACGAATGTGCCCTTGTCTGCTTGTCAAAGCACTCCCTCAAATATCGCCTCATCGCAACAGAGAAAGTATCATATTCCGCAAAAGGGAGTTACTGAGCAAAAAAATGCCATGCAGCGATTGCTAAACAGAATGTTTGATGGCGATGTTGTATGTGAGAAGAAATTTGCATGGATGGTAACACCAACTGATTTTGATGAGTTGTACCAAAAATTATTTGATGTGCTTTATGGATATCGTGGGCATAAAGAGTTTGCTAAGAAAAACAGAACCTTATCCTGTGACTATGTCATAGAAAGTCAAAAACTGATTATAGAGTACGATGAGAGACAGCATTTTTCAGAGGCTCGAAAAAAGTCATTTTCAGCATATATGGACATTCCGGTATACTACAATCGGGATGCATGGATAGTGGCCTGTGATAATATAAAAGCAAGAGATAACCAACCTATAGATCGCGATGAGGGGCGGGCATACTATGACAGCGTTCGGGACATAGAGGCGTACAAAAATGGCTATCGCCTCATTCGAATTATGCACGGAATGATTGACTTCGAGCAGGAAGATGCCGAGGTTGAGTTACGGAGGATACTGAATGTGACGCATAAAGTAAACATGAAAGTGGGATTGTATTTACAAACGGACAGTTATAAAAACGAATCGGACTTTGAGGAGGCAATGGATAAAGTAAAATCTACGGATATTGATATTCTTGTGTTTCCGGAAGTGGCCTGGTTTCCTTTTGAAAACTTCAAAATCTGCGATATTGAGAACGAGTCTTATATAAATACCATTACGCAGAGAGTAATGGATTTTAGCAAAAAAATTGGTCGTGCTGTTGTTATGTGCACACTTGATTCGCAAGATACCATTTTTAGCATATATGCAAATGCTTTTGCATCAGAATACGATAGTGATACAGTTTCTCATATATACGTAAAACATACTGCTACGGAACATTCAGCCTTTGAATTTCATAACTATCACAAAAAAATGAAAGATTTTTTTGAGCCAATTCGTTACAAGGGCTATAAAATTGGTCTGACGATTTGTTACGATTGCAACCATTCTATGTTCAGCAGAATGTATGGCCTGCAAAATGTTGACCTTATCATTAACAGCACAGGAGGAAATGTCCGATATGAACAGTGGAGGAAATATAACAAGGTTCGTGCTATCGAAAATCACTGCTATACGTTGGTGACTATGGGGCGAGATGATATTCGAGACAACAATTATGTTTTCGGTTTTAATCGAGAGGGCGGTGAACTTTCCTATTATGCCTTACATGATACCGTTCAATCGTCCAACGTCCCCGGAACGGTTTATGTTTATGACTTGGCGCAAGATACGGGCATTGGCGATACAGACACTCGTCTGAATCAGAAGGAAACAGAGTGCCAATACCAGTTGATACGCATTCCTGTGGGAAAAAGTGAGAAATTGCTTCGTGAATCGAAACGGCTTAGGGAACATCTATACATCAAGTCCTATGAAGATATGAATTTAGTCATCGTCGTTGCCGACAATCAAAATATTCTATTGCCGGAAAACCATCTTCCTTTACTGTATGACACAACGCTAAAAGCATATCGCGATAAACGATATCTCATCTTGTGTCGCTATGACAATCTTGATGAAACATTTTACAAAGAAAAGTTGTCCGTTCTTTTGAAGGTTCGAGCGATGGAAAACTATTGTGCCGTTATTTTGGAATCGCCGAATCACATGAATTGCTTTCAAACAGCGCAAACACGAAACTCTCAGGCAGTAAAAGCTGTAGATGGATTTTATGGACTTGACACGAACCGCATGAAAGGGCCGGAAGTAATTTGGAGGGATACGATAGGAATGAAGGGAAGTTGGCGCAAAAATCTGGAATGGCTCATTGGTGAGATGGGTTATCTCAAAAGAAAACAATGTGATAGGATTTGAGTTAATAGAGTCATAGAATATTTGTTTGGAATCGATGGTGAGAGGTGGTTCATAATGGGAACTGGCTACGCATTGCATTGCCCGGAGTGCAATTATTGGACAAGTTTTCTCCTGGGTATCGGATTTGCCTATCCTCTGGTATATGCAGAGACACAGGAAAAAGGTAAACATGGTGAATTGGGCGAAGATATCAAAGAATTCTTCGCCGAACACCCGGATGGTGTGATAGACCCTGTGCCCGCAATTTTCTATTGCGAAAATTGCAAACGCTACGATGCAGCGCCTTCGCTGAAAATGTATATGCCAGATGAAACAAAATTACCGAGGGAAAAGCCTGATGGTGCATGGTCAGTTGCCATGCCATTTCACGGGACAGACTATGTTTTCCCCGGAGGATTCGAAGACAATTTCATATTCTATAAGGAACACATGCATAGCTGTGAAAGATGCGGAGGAAAAATGAAATTTATTGCAAATGAGAACGATATTGAGAAATTGAAGTGCCCAAATTGCAAAGACCAATTTTTAGATGTCGAAGAATATATGAATTGGGATTAGGGGGGGCAAAATCCCCACCGAGGGGGGGCAAATGCACCCCCTTCTCTTTTCCTCAAAGCCTTGTCCCGTACGGCTTCAGAGGCATACTTGCTTAACGATAGGCAGGGGGGTGCAAGGGGGTTCATCGTTAATCGAGTATAGGGGGTGCATCGTTATTTTGTATCATTTTGATTGGTAAAGGGGAGCTTTTGATAACCATCATGTCCAGCTTGGCGCAGGAGGAAAGCCGGAGCATATCAGAAAACACTACATGGGGGCAGAGAAAGCGGTTTGCTGACGGTAAGGTTGTGGTCGATATCTATGTGGGAATTGCTTCGGCCTTAAAACAGGCTATGAATGATTATACTGCACGGGATAAGAAAAATTATGGAGATACGGATATTGCCAAGGTTGCTTATCCGAAGTTTTTGGAAAAACTGTCTGTTTGCCGGGATTTGTTCTATGGCTATGATTACAGCAAATTTGCTGCTGGTTCAGATTTACAACGGGCGAAAACGATAACGGGGGCGGTGAACTTCATCGTTGACCGGGGAAAGGACAAGGAAAAAGACACGTTTCTGCGTAAAGACGCCCGCGAGACTGGTAATATTTTCTCTTCACCAGTCTCGCGGGCTTACTTAGTGCGGGTTGATTAATTTACGTTATTTCTTTTTATTCTTCTGGAATTCCTCTAAGATCATGCGTTTGGCAATTTTGCCTGTAGAGGTACGCGGGAGTTTATCCATTTTGTGGAATTCGCGGGGGATTTTGTAGAGGGCGAGGTTGGCTTGCAGGAATTTTTTGAGTTCGCGTACGTTGATGTCCTTACCGTCATGGGTGCTGTAGAAGCAGGCACCGGCCTGACCGCGCAGTTTGTCCTCGATGCCGATGACGGCGGCTTCGAAGATGCCGGGGAACTGGTAAACGAGTTCTTCGACTTCGCGGGGATAGATGTTTTCACCCATGCTGATGATCATATCCTTGATGCGGTCGACGATGTAGATATAGCCTTCTTCGTCCGCACGCGCCACGTCACCGGTGTGGAACCAGCCGCCGCGCATGGCGTCTTGGGTTACATCCGGGAGGTTCCAATAGCCGAGCATGATGTTTTCGCCTTTGACGATGAGTTCGCCGGCTTCGCCCTGCGGAACTTCCTTGCCTTCGCCGTCAATGAGTTTCCAGGTGATGCCTGGCACGATCTTGCCGCAGGAGCCGACAATCGGCTTCTCCGGCGGGTTCATGGTGACAACCGGGCTGGTTTCCGAGAGGCCATAGCCTTCGCAGATATCCACGCCGAATTTCTTGATGAAGTCCTGCTGAATCTGCAGGGGCAGGGTGGTGCCGCCACTGACCACGAGACGCAGGGTCTTCATATCTTCGGTGCTGGCCAGCTTCGTGAGCAGGCTGCAGATGGACGGCACGATGTAGAGGTCGGTGACCTTTTCCTCGCGAATGACGGCAATGGTTTCCTTCGGTGTGAAGGAGTCTAAGATGACCACTTCAGCGCCGCAGAAGAAGGAATAAAGCACGGAGCAGGTCCAGCCAAAGGCATGGTACATGGGCAGGACGCAGAGTACGTTGTGTTCCGGCTTACAGCCCATACCGTTATCCCGCATCTGTTCGCAGTTAGCCACGAGATTGCGGTGGGAGAGTACGGCGCCTTTGGGGTTGCCCGTGGTGCCGGAGGTGTAGATGGTAGCACAGGGCTTATGCTCGTCAAAATCTGCGTTCAGTGCCGGAGCTTCGGCAAGGCCTTTCTTGGGCTTGCCCATGGTTTTGATATCGTATTGGGTGACCTTCAAATCACAGCGCAGGGCAGCCAGTGCATCCACCAGGTTCAAGGGCTGGTAGGTTAAGAGCACGCGAATACCAGAGTCCTTGATGATGTAGGCGATTTCGCGGTTGCTGAGCTGGAAGTTGATGGGTACGGCAATGGCACCTAAAGAAGTGGCGCCCATATAGGCAAAGACGAAGTCGGCGCTGTTGCGGGAGAAGATACCCACGCGGTCGCCTTCGCGCACGCCGGCATCATAGAGACGGTTACGGCAGTTTTTTAAAGCCTCCTGGGCTTCTTTATAGGTAAAGCGGCGCTCATGGTCCACAATGGCCATAGCCTCAGGTTTTCCCTGCATAATCAAGTCATGAACAAACATGATATTACCTCTTTCTTTTTCTAAACCACATTGATTAGCTCATACAAGATAAATTTTATACCAGGTCATAAAAAATGTAAAGAGATTTCGTGTAAGGGCGGTTTAGTGATTGGCCAGCTGGTAAATCGCGATGGCGGTCTGTTTGTCAATGGGATGGAAATTAGCTACGACCTTAGTGCCGCCGGCGGTGCAGGAGTCGGCCAAGGCTTCCAGTACATCTTCGCCCTGTACGCCGATGCCCAGTTCGGTGAAGTTTACGGGCATGCCGATTTCTTTGAAGTAGGCGATGGTCGCCTCAATGCCGGCCTTAGCTCGTTCTTCCTCGGTGCCTTCGGTAATGCCCCAGATTTTGGCGGCAAACTTTGCAAAGCGGGGAATATCATCCCGATAGACGTAATTTGCCCAGGCACCCCAGACGGCGGTCAGGCTGGCACCATGCGTTACATCAAAGCGGCCGGAGAGTTCATGGCCCAGCTTGTGGCAGGCAAAGTCCTTGCAGCGCCCCAGTTCCGTAAGACCGCAGTGGGAGATGGTGCCGGCGTACATGATTTCACTCATGGCATCGTAGTCCGTCTGGTCTTTGAGGGCGCGGCGGGTAGCATCAATCACGGTCAGCATCAGGGCTTCGGCAATCCTGTCGGTCAGCAGGTTTTCTTCTTTGACACTGGTGAAATACCGTTCCAGCGTGTGCATGAGTATATCCGAAGTGCCGCAGATGAGCTGTTTTTGCGGAATGGTGTAAGTAAGTTCTGGATTCATAAAGGCCAGTACGGGGCGGTTGAAGGG
>DJYL01000079.1:16517-17487 GCA_002448495.1 Pseudoselenomonas ruminantium
GTATTGAGTCCTGCCTTTTTGCCCGTTTCCTCATTGGTGATAACCGCGGAATCACTGGTTTCGCTGCCTGCGGCAGAAAGTGTCAGCACAGCGCCAACCGGCAGGCTTTGGGTAAGTGTTGCCGTGCCGTTCCAGAATGACCAGACATCGATTTCGGGATTGGCGGTGCCATGGGCTACGGCCTTTGCCGAGTCAATCACACTGCCGCCGCCGATGGCGAGGATAAAATCGGCCTTAAAGGCGATGGCTTCCTTGACTGCTTCCCGCACCCAGCTCAGGCGGGGATTGGGCTTTACCCCGCCCTTGGTCTGTGTAAACAGCCCCGCACTTTGCAGGGATTTTTCCACTTTCTCCAGCAGGCCGTTTTTTACCACGCTGCCGCCGCCGTAGACGATAAATACCCGATGAGCATTGTAAGCGGAGAGTTTTTCGGCAGCCTTATCCTCAGCACCACGGCCAAAGACGATTTCTGTGGGAACTTTGAAAGTAAATGCTTGCATATTTTTCCTCCTCGTTAGATTGTTTGCTATCGTATTGTATATTAGCTATTTTAAAGCAAAATCCTGCATTTGGCAAAATAAACGGATGCCTGTGTAAAGCATCCGTGAAAATGAAATAATCTGGTTACTTGTCGAGACTGGCAAAGAATTTCTCCATCGGAATGGGCTGGGAAAAGAGGAAGCCCTGCGCGATATGGCAGCCGGCAGCCTGCGTCAGCTGGCTTTGTTCTTCGGTTTCTATGCCTTCGACCAGTACCGTCATATTGAGCCGTTTGCCCAGTTCGATGACCTGCTTGAAGATGATTAAGGCGCGTTCAGAGGTCTCGGCAGACAGCAGCATACTGCGGTCAATCTTCATGACGTCCATGGGCATGGTACGGAGCATGGCAATCGAGGAGTAGCCGGTGCAGAAATCGTCCATGGACAGGGCGTAACCCATGCTTTTTAGGCGTCTGGTTATATGCAGGGCA
>DJYL01000136.1 GCA_002448495.1 Pseudoselenomonas ruminantium
TGGTTTATGCTTACGCACAGGACTTTACCGTTGAAGGCGGTTCTCTGGGTGAAAAGCATGCGCATAAGATTTGGAAGGTTATGGATCTGGCCATGAAGATGGGTGCTCCCTGTATCGGCATCAACGATTCCGGCGGTGCGCGCATTCAGGAAGCCGTAGACGCTCTGTCCGGTTATGGCGGCATCTTCTTCCGCAACACGGCTGCTTCCGGCGTTATCCCGCAGATTTCCGTTATTATGGGGCCCTGCGCTGGCGGTGCTGTATACAGCCCGGCTATTACGGACTTTATCTACATGGTCAAGAACACGAGCCAGATGTTCATCACCGGCCCGGCCGTTATCAAATCCGTTACGGCAGAAGAAGTTACGGCTGAAGCTCTCGGCGGTGCTATGACGCATAACACGCGCAGCGGTGTGGCTCACTTTGCCGCAGAAGACGAAGACGATTGCATCAAGCAGATTCGTTACCTGCTGTCCTTCCTGCCGAGCAACAATATGGAAGATGCACCTGTAGTAGATACCGGTGATGATCCGGACCGTCAGGACGAAAGCCTGAACACGGTTATTCCGGACAATCCGAATGCACCTTACGACATGAAGGATGTTATCCGTTCCATCGTCGATAACGGTGAATTCTATGAAGTGCATGAGCATTTCGCCACCAACATTATCTGCTGCTTTGCCCGTTTCGATGGCCGCAGCGTTGGTATTATCGCCAACCAGCCGAATGTCATGGCCGGCTGTCTGGATGTAGATGCTTCGGATAAATCCGCCCGCTTCATTCGCTTCTGTGATGCGTTCAACATTCCTCTGGTTAACCTCGTTGACGTACCGGGCTTCCTGCCGGGCGTAGATCAGGAATACAATGGTATCATCCGTCATGGTGCCAAGATGCTGTACGCATACAGTGAAGCAACGGTTCCTAAGGTTACGGTTATCACCCGTAAGGCTTACGGCGGTTCCTACATCGCTATGTGCTGCCGCGAACTCGGCGCTGACCAGGTTATGGCTTGGCCGACTTCGGAAATTGCCGTTATGGGCCCGGCTGGTGCCGCTAACATCATCTTCCGTAAGGACCCGGACAAAGATGCCAAGACGGCAGAGTATGTGGAAAACTTCGCTACGCCGTACGTGGCTGCTGAACGCGGTTATGTGGATATGGTTATCGAGCCGAAGGAAACCCGTCCGTATATCATTACGGCACTCAATGCTTTGGCCAGCAAACGTGAAGTTGGCCCGGCTAAGAAACACGGGTGCATTCCGCTTTAATCTTTCGGAGGTCTTTTACCATGAAAACTGAAGCAAATGGCGCTTCGCCAGAAGTGGTGGCAGCAATCACCGCTGCCGTCCAGATGATGATGGGTAACAAGGTTGTAGCTGTGCGCATTAAGCGCAGTGATGTTTGGGCGCTGTCCGCGCGTGGCGGTCTGGCGCGTCCTTTCTAAATCTTGTGTCATGAATCTTTGATGGGGGAATAATTAATGAAAAAGTTCAATATCACCGTTAACGGTACGGCTTATGAAGTCGAAGTTGAAGAAGTAAAATCCGCTGCTCCGACACCCAAGGCTGCACCGGCTGCTCCGAAAGCAGCTTCGGCACCGGCTCCTGCTGCTCCGGCTGCACCGAAGAAAGCTGCTGTTGCCGCTGGGGCTGGTGAGCATTCCATCGATGCTCCGATGCCGGGGAAAATCGTGAAACTCGTAGCTGCCGAAGGTCAGGCAGTTAAGGCTGGCGAAACCCTGCTGATTCTCGAAGCCATGAAAATGCAGAACGAAATCGCTGCTGACGCTGACGGCGTAGTTAAGAGCTTCAACGTAGCTGCCGGCCAGAGCGTTAAGGCACACGAATCCCTGGTTATTCTGGGCTAATTGCATACGCATAAACAAGAGAGCACTTCGGTGCTCTTTTGTATTGTTGCAAAATTTCACAAAAAACGTTATAATAAGACAGAGCAATAGTTTTCCGATTAAAACCAGGAGGCGATATTTATGAGCACTATCCTTTCTTACAAAGGGAAAACGCCAGTCATAGGCAAAGATGTATTCATGGCTCCTTCGGCTACGGTGGTAGGCGATGTGGAAATCGGCGAAGGCAGCAGAATTTGGTTTAATGCTGTAGTTCGTGGTGACTTTCAGAAGCTGACTATTGGCAAGAACTGTGATATTCAGGATAATACGACCTTGCATGTTATGTTTGATGAGCCTACGGAAATAGGAGATAATGTTATTATCGGACACAATGCTGTGATACATGCCAGAAAAATCGGTAGCAACTGTCTGATTGGCATGGGTTCCATTATTTTGGGACATACAGAGATTGGCGATAATGTGGTTATCGGCGCGGGCACTCAGCTGACTCAGCATAAAAAAATTCCGTCGAATTCCTTGGTATATGGCAATCCGGCTCAGATTATCCGCGCTTTGCGGGATGATGAAATCGAAGCTCTGCGGGTTTCCGGAGAAAACTATCAGAAAGTCGCAGCTATCTATCAGGAAGAACTGGATAAATTAAAGAAATAAATAAGCAAGGAGATACAGTAAACATGGAAAAGACGTTGGTACTGATTAAGCCGGACGCATTTGCCCTGCACTACAGCGGCGATATCATCAAGCGTTACGAGCAGGAAGGTTTCCGCATTGTCGGCATGAAGCTCTTGAAAATGGATGAGCGTCTGGCTTCCATTCACTATGCTGAACATATCGGACGTCCTTATTATGGCGATTTGGTAGGCTTTATGACCTCTGCCCCCTTGATTGCCATGGTATTGGAAGGGGAGAATGCCATTGCCCGCGTTCGTGAACTCAATGGCAAGACCAATCCGGCAGAAGCTGCTGAAGGAACAATTCGCAAGCTTTATGCGACCAATGGCCGCCGCAATGCAGTACATGCTTCAGACAGCCCGGAAAGCGCCGAACGGGAGATTCATATTTTCTTTAACGAAACCGAACTCTTAGACGGCGAGTACCATGTAAGGGAATAATTTTTCGTATAGCCCCTGTATGGGGGCTATTTTCTTTGCTTAAATCTGTATTTTCGTTTGAAATCCCCCCTTCATTTGTGGTATGATTGACAGTGACGGAATAAAGGGGGAGTGCGATTTTGCTGGTACTCACGCGGAAAGCAAACGAAGAAATAATGATTGGCGATAATATTGTGGTAAACATCGTCAAAGTAAGCAGTGGAAAAATCAAGTTTGGCATTACCGCTCCGCCGGAGGTTTCCATAAAACGTGAGGAAAACCCGCAGAAGTTTGCACAGCGTGCTCAGGAGCAGGACACTGTCAGGCCGCATGGTGCAAGCATCAAGGTTGGTGGGCCTAATTTTAACAAACAAGCGGCCAAAGCAGCTGCTTTAATATGAGGAGGAATTTTTCTTTATGAAGAGCGCAAAACCTATTTACACGATTGGTCATCGTAATCCGGATACGGATTCCATTTGTTCGGCTATTGGTTACGCACATTTGAAGCAGGCTATGGGGGAAAATGTTGTTCCTGCCCGTGCCGGGAAAGTCAATGCGGAAAC
>DJYL01000067.1 GCA_002448495.1 Pseudoselenomonas ruminantium
CTTCGGTGCGGAGCAGCCTTCGATAAAGTGCAGGCTGGCATTTTTCTCCACGATAATCAGCGTATGTTCAAACTGACCGGCACCGGCAGCATTGAGGCGGAAGTAGCTCTGCAAGGGCATTTCCACATGGACGCCCTCCGGCACATAGACGAAAGAGCCACCGGACCAAACAGCACCATGCAGGGCCGCAAATTTATGGTCCTTGGGCGGTACGAGGGTCATAAAGTATTCCTTGACGATATCCCCGTGCTCTACAAGCGCCGTTTCCATATCGGTATAGATAACGCCCTGCTTGACCATGTCTTCCTGAATGGAGTGGTAAACCACTTCCGAGTCATACTGGGCACCAACGCCGCCCAAAGAGGTCTTTTCCGCTTCGGGAATACCGAGCCGGTCAAACGTATCCTTGATATCCTCCGGCACTTCGTCCCAGCTGCCGGTCATCTTGGCATCGGGCTGCACGTAGGTCACGATATCGTCCATATGGAGTTCTTCGAGGGACGGGCCCCAGGTGGGCAGTTCCAGCGAATTATAGACTTCCAGGGATTTTAAGCGGAACTCGGTCATCCATTCCGGGTCGTTTTTGCGCTTGGAGATATCCCGCACGATTTCCGGCGTCAGGCCGCTATGGGATTTGTAGACCGAATGGTCTTCATTTTTGATATCGTAGAGGGTGCGCTCGATATCCTCTACATAGGTTTTCTTCTTCTCAGCCATAGCGCTCAACCTTCCTGTTCTTCGCGGATATGGGCAAAGCCGCGGCTGTTGATGTCCTCAATGAGTTCCGGGCCGCCTTCTTCCACAATCTGGCCGTTCATCAGAACATGTACCTTGTCCACCTTGAGATGTTCGAGAATACGCGTGTTATGCGTGATAATCAGGCAGGAGTTGTCCTCGTTATGGAACTTGGCCACACCTTCGGACACAATCTGCACCGCATCGACATCAAGACCGGAATCCGTTTCATCGAGCAGCGCCAGTTTCGGATTGAGCATGAGCAGCTGCAATATTTCCGTGCGCTTCTTCTCACCGCCGGAGAAACCAACGTTGAGATAACGCTGGGCGTATTCCGGGTCCATCTTGAGTTCCTGCATGGTGGCCTTGAGTTCCTTGCGGAAGGGCAGGAGTTTTACCTTTTCGCCTGTGATAGCCTGCTTGGCCGTACGGAGCATATTTTCCACGGTAATGCCGGGGATTTCCTCCGGGGTCTGGAAGGACAGGAACAGGCCTTTGCGGCTGCGCTCGAAGGTCTTCATCTCCGTCATGTCCTCGCCTTCGAATTCCATGGAACCGCTGGTTACCGTATATTTCGGATGGCCCATGATGATGTTCATCAACGTAGACTTGCCGGAACCATTCGGCCCTAAGATAACATGCACTTCCCCTTTGCCTACAGACAGGGAAAGGCCCTTCAGGATTTCCTTATCCTCTACACCGGCATGGAGGTCCTTGATTTCCAAAAGCTGCTCTGCCATTACTAAACTCTCCTTCTAAAAACAACAGTGTGAACCACTGTAAAAACTTCGCTCATTTAATCCTTAGTAAAATTGTCGGGATTAACAATTTTTATTTTAGGGATAAAGGGATAAAATGTCAAGCTATCTTTTTTCTTGCAGGATTCTCCCCTTCTATCACGAATAGTACTTGTAAGAATAATCGCTCAGAATTCCCCAAGGAGGAGGGTGTTCCATGAGTTTTTTGATACGGTTGCTCATCGTCGCGGCACTGGCTTGGACGCAGCTTGCCGCCGCAGGACTTTGCGCAGATTTTATACGGCCTACGCTGCGCATCGGCTTCACGGATAAAGAAGGCGATATCTGGCAGGACAGCCGTCTGCTCTATCACGGCGCCGCTTACGAATATTCCGAAACCATCAGCACCTATATGAGCATGAAAAACAGCTATACCAACGGTACCATGGAGGAAAACCTGCTGCGTCTGAAAGCCGGCAGCATTGACCTCATCATGATTCCCGACGGCGATTTTATTACCGGCTATACTGAACCATCTCCAGCTGACCAGCCGCCAGGCACCATATCCGTGGCACTCGGCAAAGGCATCGGCTGGCTGCTGGCTGACGAAAACCGTCCGGAGCTTGTTGAACGCCTGCGAAATGCTGTCGCCGACATCAATGAGGTCAACAGCTTTTATCAAAGCGATTTGCAGGAAAAATATCATACTACCGGCACAAAACTGCTACTGACCGCCGAGGAAAAAAACTATCTGGCGGCTAATCCGGTTGTCCATATCATGGTATCGCCCAAGCAGCCGCCCTATACCTATTTGCAGGACGGCCAGCCTCAGGGGATTATTGCCCATATCATCAAGCGGATTGAAGATGATTTGGGGATTACACTGGCCATTACGCCGGAGACCACGCATCAAAGCATGATGGATTCCCTGACCAACGGCGAAATCGACATGGTCATGGATTTTTACACCGATTACAACTGGGCACGGGCGCATAATGCCGACCTGACCATTCCGTATCTGACGCTGAATTATGTGTCTGTCCTGCGGAAGGACAAGCCCTTGCCGGAAAATCCCATTATCGCTTGTGCCCGTGCGCATTTCTACACACAGGATTATATCGAACGCGCCTATCCGTCAGAACAGCTACGTTATTATGACGATGTCGCAGACTGCATGGCGGCGGTCAATAATGGCGAAGCGGATATTACCTTTGTCAAGTCCATCACCGCGCAAAGTGACATTTATCAAGGCAACTATTACAATCTCTATACCAATGGCAATGTAATCTTTGCCCACAAAGTATCCATGGCGGTCAGCAACCGCGCCGACCCGATTCTCATTCGCATACTGAACAAAGAAATTGCCCATATTCCCCCGCAGGATATCACCAGCATTGTCAACAGCGAAGTCTACAAGGTGCAGGCAAAAGATACCATACAAGCCCTCATTTATCGCAACCCCGTAACTGCACTATGCCTGCTTGGCGGTACCCTGCTGGTCATTATTTTCGCTCTGCTCTATGTGCTGCGGATGCGCCGGGAACACGATAATGAGTTATGGCGGCAGGCAAATATGGTAAAAGGGCTTGACATCTATAATCTGCACTGGTTCAACCAGCAGCTGCCACGAGTCATTGCCGCGAACAAGGAGGCTCAGGAAGCCGGCGAGCTCTTTGTGCTGGTCATCTCGGCACAGCGTATTGCCTTTTTAAAGGAACTTTATGGTGTCAAGGTCTTTGCTGACGCAGTCAAAAACATCATCAACAAACTTCAAGACAAATTGCCCTGGATTTTGCTCCACGGACTGTCTGCTGAAATCACCCATGCCTATCTGCTCTGCCATAAACCCAAAGGCTATACATTGAAACAGTCTGCCGAGCGCATTGAAAAAGCTGCTCACATCATCGACATCAACGGTATCTCCACCAGCTTTACCTATCATATCGGCATCTGCCCTGTTCCACGTCATGGCAGCATTGATGCCGAATTATTGATGGATAATGCCATGATGGCTCGTAATGAGGGAATCAGCCAGAACCAGCCCATAGGGCTGTTTAACACCGTCATGCATGACGAAATGCTCAAACACCAGCAGATAGAGCTCTACATGGAAAAAGCGCTGGAAAATGATGAGTTTGAAATCTACCTGCAGGCCAAATACGACATGAATCTCTGCGCCATCTGCGGAGCCGAAGCCTTAATCCGCTGGCAGAGTCCGGAAATGGGCTTTCTTACGCCCAACCACTTCATCAATCTCTTTGAGCGCAACGGCTTTATCCTGAAGCTGGATTATTATGTGCTGAAAAAAATCAGTGCTGCCCTGCAGGACAGGCTGAAGAAAAAGCTGCCTGTAGTACCCATTTCCGTGAACCAGTCCGGTCTGCATATTTCCGAGCGGGGCTATCTGGCCAATATGCAGGCCATTGCGGAACAGTATAAACTTCCCCGCAAGCTCGTTGAACTGGAACTGACGGAAACGACGTTCATTGATTTAACATCCAAAACCGAAAAGGAAGATGCCCTGCATATAACCAGACGCCT